>CAZLOF010000207.1:0-7729 GCA_964560745.1 uncultured Thermoflexus sp. | reverse complement strand
ATCTGGTCAGCCGTCATGTTCATCATTATGAGCCTGACCAGCGGCATGAGCGGAGCAATTCCGCTCATAATTCAATTTTTGTTTTATCTTAATTTCTTTATTTATACCCTGCAAGTATTTGTGCCACTCGGTTTTAACGACGGCTCAACCATCTTACGAAATTTACGCAAATGAATTACGTTCCATTAGGCCGCACCGGCCTCAAAGTTAGCCGTATTATTTTGGGTTGCGGCAATTTTGGCGGCATTGGCAGCGCACCCGCCTTTTTTGGCAAAGGCGAAAATGAGGCGCAAGCCCACGCCATTATGGATGCCGCATGGGATATGGGCATCACCGTATTTGACACTGCCGATGCCTATGGCGGTGGGGCCAGTGAAACCTATATCGGCAATTGGCTGCGCGACAAAGGGCAACGGGTGCGTGACCAAATTATTCTGAGCAGCAAAGTGTTTAACCCAGTGGGCGACGGGCCAAATGATCGCGGCTTGTCGCGGCGACATATTTTTCGCCAAATCGATGCCAGTCTGCGCCGTTTAGGGGTCGATCATCTCGACATGTATCTCATTCACGAGCCAGACCCTAGCACGCCACTCGAAGAAACCTTAAGCACCTTAAATGACCTCGTTCACGTTGGCAAAGTGCGCTATATTGGCGCGTCGAATATGCCCGCTTGGCTCATGACCAAGGCACTGTGGCTAAGCGACAAATACCATTGGCAGCGTTTTGAATGGGTGCAAAATTCATACAGCTTACTCGACCGCGCCGATGAGCGCGAATTATTCCCCTTGCTGGCCGATCAGCAACTTGGCTACACTCCATTTAGCCCGCTGGCGGGCGGCTGGCTGACCGGCAAATATTTGGCGGGGCAACCCTACCCCACCGGCTCACGCATGACATTGCGCCCAGAGCCTTATGAGCGCTTGCTAAACAATGCCACCTATCGCGGGTTGGCAAATTTGGCGCAACACGCCGCCCAACGCGGCAGCGATATGGCATCGCTGGCCTTGGCTTGGGTGATGTCGCATCCGCTCATGACCGCGCCCATCATCGGCCCACGCAAACCTGAGCATTTGCAACCCGCCATCAACGCGCTCAACATCACCCTCACCGCCTCAGACCGCAATCAAATAGAAGAAGTGCTAAGTGCTAAGTAACAAGTGCTAAGTTTTAAAGATGCGGCTACTTAGGACTTAGCACTTGTTACTTAGCACTATTTGGATCGCCGCGTTTGCACAGCTTGCGCGAGTGATTGCAAAACGGGGATGGTTTGCGACATACTGATACAGGCATCGGTCACCGACACGCCATATTTAAGCGATTGCCCCAGCACAATATCTTGACGGCCTTCGTTCAAATGGCTTTCGATCATCAAACCGGTAATGCGATAGTCACCAGCAGCAATTTGCCCGGCCACATCAGCCGCCACCTCAATTTGTTTTTGGTGCTGTTTGCTGCTATTGGCGTGCGACGTATCAATCATCACCTGTTCACGCAGCCCAGCGGCTTTAAGAATGGCGCAAGCGGCATCGACATCGACCGCTGAATAATTGGGGCGTTTGCCACCGCGCAAAATGGCGTGGCAATCACGATTGCCGCGTGTCTCAAAAATGGCGCTTTGGCCCATTTTAGTCATGCCGATAAAGGCGTGTGGGGCTTGGGCCGCCAAAATAGCATCTGCCGCCACCTTCACCCCGCCGTCAGTGCCATTCTTAAAACCAACGGGGCACGACAAGCCGCTGGCAAGTTGGCGATGGGTTTGGCTCTCGGTGGTACGAGCGCCAATCGCGCCCCAACTCACCAAATCGCTGATAAATTGTGGGCTGAGCAAATCTAAAAATTCGGTCGAAACCGGCAAACCAAGCGCCAACACATCTAACATCACCTTGCGTGCCATCTCAAGACCCTCATTAATGGCAAAGCTACCGTCAAGATGAGGGTCGTTGATATAGCCTTTCCAACCAACCGTTGTGCGCGGCTTCTCAAAATACACCCGCATCACAATTAACAAATCATCTTTTAATGCCTCGGCTTGCGTCTTTAGTTGTTGGGCATAATCGAGCGCTTGGTCATGATCGTGAATCGAACACGGCCCAACCACAATCAGCAATCGGTCATCATCGCCATGCAAAATGCGCGAAATGGCAGCACGGCTATGCTCGACCAATTGCTCGGTGATGGAGGGAATAGGCAACCATTCTTGTAATAAGGCTGGGGTAATTAATGGGCGCACAGCGCGAATGCGCGTATCGTCGATGCGGGTAGTATCTTGGGTCGATACCGCCGCCGACGCGGGGACATGTGTTTTCATTGCGTGGATTTTACCCAATCAACCAATCAACCATTTATTTGCCATACGACTCGGCCAACAATTCGACGATATAGCGAACTTGCACTTCTTTGCCACGTTTTTTTAGCTCGGCGACAAGCTGCAAAGCACAACCCGGGTTGCCGGTGGCAATAACATGCGCACCCGTCGCCAATGCATTATCGATCTTGCGAGCGCCAAGATCAGCCGCCATTTCGGGTTGGGTCAGGTTATAAATGCCCGCACTGCCGCAACACATCGCGCTCTCAAACATCTCGACCAATTGTAGTTGCGGGATGGCCTTGAGCAATTTACGAGGCTGGGCCGTCAGGCGTTGGGCATGCGCCATATGACACGGCTCTTGATAGGTCACCTTGATATTGAGCGGTTTGAGATCTTTGCGATTCAGTTCGATGCTGGCTAAAAATTCGTGTACATCGCGCACCTTCGCCACAAAGGCTTCGGCACGTGCTTGCCATCGCGTATCATCATGCAACAAATGCCCATATTCTTTCATCGTGCTGCCACAACCCGCCGCATTCACAATAATAGCATCTAGTTTGGTTAACCCTTGCTGCTCAAATGCCTCGATATTGCGCCGCGCCAACTCACGCCCGCCGTCAAGATCGCCGCCATGCACATGTAACGCACCGCAACAGCCTTGGCCTTCGGGTAATAACACATCACAGCCGTTTTTGTTAAGCACGCGAATGGTGGCCTCGTGCACTTGGGCAAAAGCCGTGCTCATAATGCAGCCACTGAGCAAGGCAACGGTATATTTGCGCTCACCTTCGGCCTTGTAAATTTGGCCTTTAGGCACAGTGAATTGCTCGCTGATGCGCGGCAACATGCGCTCGGCATCTTCCATTTTCATCAGCCGCAACACACCCAATTTGTGGGCAAGGCTTTGCAAACCCGTCTTTTGATAAGCCTTCATCGTCCATGAAAATGTGCGAAACATCGCCATATTCTTAAACAAACTGCCAAACACCACCTTGCGTAGGCTGCGCTCGACCAAGCCCATTTTTAAAGAAGGCTGAAGGTTAAAGGATGAAGGTTGCGCGTGTGAAGATGCTTCTTTCAGCCCTTGCTCTTTTATCCCTTCCTCCTTCACCCGTTGCAATTGGGCGCGGCTGGCTTCGAGAATGCCGCCATACATCACACCACTGGGGCAAGCGGCTTCGCAGGCGCGGCAATTGAGGCATAGCCCCATTTGCTCGACAAAGGTGTCATCTGTCATCGAAATGCGCCCCTCGGTCACGCCTTTCATCAAATAAATGCGCCCACGCGGCGAGGCCAGCTCAGAGCCGGTCATGCGGTAAGTGGGGCAAGTGGGCAAACATAGGCCACAATGCACACAAGTGTTAATGACGTTGGCATCGGGGACATCGGCCCCGCTGAAACCAATTTTAATGTCGGCAATTTGGATTTCGCTCATAAAGTTATCTCTTTTAAACTGCGTTCAGGGGCTAAAACCCCGGAGGTCTTAAAGACCTCCGAGGTTTGCGCATACTTTCTAACGATATGCAATAAAAAACACACGCCGAAACGGAAATAATACTTTACCATCATATTGCGTGCCATAAACCTCAGCCACCCGCTGCACCATCTCGGCTAAAAATTCTTGGCGATGTGTCTCGGTATCAAGCGCATCTAAATAAGGGCGCAACGAGGTCGCGCTGATCCATTCAACAATGGCGGCGGCGCTATCAAGCACATGGTTATATTCGGTCTCCCACAATTCTAAATGACGACAGTGTGGGCGCAAAATGTCATAATAAAAAGCCGGGCGCTCGGTGTGGGTTGTGCCTTTGGCAATGGCAACCCGCGCCCGCCATTGTGGTAAATCGGCCACCTGCGCCAAAATATGCCGCACCGGCATCCCCAACCCGCTGGTGTCGGGCATTTGCACCGCCAATGCCCCACCCGCCGCAACCATTTGCAACAATCGTGGCATGAGCGTATCATGATGTTTCACCCATTGCAAGGTGGCGTTTGAAAAGACCAGATCGAAAGGCGCATCGGGCTGCCACGTGCTTAAATCGGCCAATTGCCAATGACCGTTTGGGTCGGCCTTGGTTGCAGCGGCGATCATCTCTGGCGAATTGTCTACACCGACAATGTGCGCCATCGACCACCGTTGGCGCAACGCTTTGGTGCTGTTGCCCGGCCCACACCCCAAATCGACAATCTGCGCAGGTTGGGCAAGCGCGATGCGTGAAATTAAGTCAATCGAAGGTTGGGTGCGTTCATTGGCAAATTTGAGGTAAAGGTTAGGGTTCCAGTCAGACATGATTAGGAGGGAATTTTACCCGCGTATTAGCGCCCATTAATAACGGTGCGTAATGCAAAACCGATTAACAATAATCCCGACATCGCCTCTATCCCACGTTGCATCAATGGGCGGCTGAGCAAAACAATAATGCGGCTGACAAAAGCCGATAGCAAGCTATACCAAATCAAACGCACCAAAGTATGAATACTGGCGAGCAAGATAGCCTTGCCCAACACCCATTCACCCGGCTCAATAAATTGTGACAACGCCGAAAGATAAAACAAAGCCGCCTCGGGGCTGAGCAACACCGTAATCAACCCCTCAACAAAGGCCGCCCAATGGGTTTTATTTTGGGGGTTGATGGGGTTGAGCGTAAGATTAACACGCGCTATGCCTTGCCAAGCTCGCGCCAACGATTTTGCTCCCAGCCAAATCAGATAGATTGCGCCCACCCAGCGCACCGCCATCCGCAATATCTCATTTTGCTGAAAAATGATAGACAAACCCAATGCCGCCACAATGGCATGAACATACACCCCGGCGCTGCCGCCGATCACAGTCATAATGCTTGCGCGTTGCCCGCCTGCCATCACGCGGCGTATCACCAACATCGTGGTTGCACCCGGCAACATGGTAAGGCCGGTGACGGTGATGAAGAAAACAATCAGGCTGGCGGAGTCGGATAGCATAAAGTTATTTTAATTAAACCAATTCCGCTAATTGTTTGGCTAAAATCGGAATATCGTCCATCACAATACTCCAAATTACTTGATTATTCACTGTCGCATAACCATGAATTAATCGGTTACGCAAGCCTACAATCCTTGGTAAATCGGGCAATATCTCAACAAGATAACTATTAAAATCGTGTCCAGCAACAAATTCTTCAATAAGGTTACAAGCCGAAAACGCATCAAATAACAGCTTTTGGGTTGTTAATTTCATAAACTGTTTGCCGTGTGGCATCAACATCTTGTCGAAAGTAAGGATTACTAAAAGGCTGATCAATCAATACATCAGTTGGACAATTGAAAAGCGTTTGCAACTGTTCGGCAAACTGATAATAACGCCGAGCATAGAAAGGTTCACCAGGTGCGTCAAAACGCACAATAAAATCTAACCTTTGCACCCGATAACGTTTACAAAGTTCAGCCACTTCATCCAAATGTTCTTCGATTAAAGGCAACATAAAGAAATTGTATCGCACGAAGAAAACACCGTTAATTCACCGCCACCGGCTTGGGCGCAAATTTGGGGGCAGTCAATGGCATCGTGCCATTTGCACCATCCGTCACCACCGATGACTCCTCGAACCAACTGCGCGGGGCGTAACTGCCCCAAAATGTAGCGCGTTTGGGGTCGCTCAGAACCCAACGCACCGGTTCAAAATCGGGGTCGCCGGTGTAATAGTCGTTGGTATAAAACTCGATCCGATGCCCATCGGGGTCACGCACATATAAAAAGAAGGCGTTGCTCAGGCCATGCCGACCCGGCCCGCGCTCGATGCTGTCTTTGTAGCCAGCCGCCGCCAAAATATCGCAACAACGCGAAATCGCCGCCGATTCTGGCAGCCAAAACGCCACGTGATGCAGTCGTGGGCCGTAGCCATTGGTCAACGCCACATCATGTACGCCGGGCTTACGATACATCCACGCCGCCCACAACCCCACTTCGGGCGGGTCGGCCACCGCATACTCAGAGCAGCGAAAGCCAAGCTGGCGATAATATTCATAACCCGCCGCCACATCTGGCACATGCAAATTGAAATGATCAATGCGCAAAATATGCGGCCCGCGATACAAATGAAATTTTTGCATCATCCATTCGACATTGCGCATGTCATAATAAAACTCGGTGTTAAACCCCAGCGGGTCGCGCACCCGCAAGGCATGACCTTGCCCGGCCTCAGCCCCATTTACCCACTGTGTTTGGCAACCCAACGCCACAAAATGTGCCGCTAGCGCATCTAAATGCGCCTCTGACCACACTTTGTAGCCAATATGCCCAATCATGGCCTTTGACCCTTGGCGCAATTTGAGGCTGTGGTGTTGGCGCTCTTCGTAGGCCCGCAAGTAAATAACATCAGCGCTTTCTTCTGTCACCACAAAACCCAGCGTGTCAACATAAAATGCGCGTGAGCGGGCCAAATCCGTCACCACCAGTTCAATATGACCGCAGCGAACAATGTTAAAGGCTGGCTCTTGCCAGTTGGTGTTAATGTCACTCATAAATTTTAGATATTGAAGCAAGATTATCTTTGCATCTTGCTAAGCAGTTGATGACGATGACAACTCAGCTCCGTAATGATTAGGGTTTTCAGTGTTCAAACCGGCTTGCCTAGCGCTTTTACACAACTGCTCATCGGCGCACACAAATGTTAGGGGCGTAAAAGCCAAGATATTTTGTGCAAGCAGCTTCGCGCTCGCCAACTGAATGGCATCATAACCACGTAATTTATATTGGGCACCAAGTTGCATGGCAAGATCAACTATTTTTGAGTTTAGCTCAAGCACTTGAAATTTATTTTCGAGGTCAACTAAAAAACTAGCCGAAAGGTCAAGGGCAAGCTGTGGCAATAGTCTTCGGTTAAAGGCACAACTGACTTCGACTTTCGTCAACACAATCGTGTAAAACAAGACATCGGGACGATTGAGAGTGTGATTAACCCAAGCGCTCCCATCTTCAAAAATATAATTCTTAACAAAAGCGCTTGAATCAAAATAAAAAGCATTCATACTACGACTCATGCCCCACGATCATCTAGCAAGGTTTCAGAGACGGGCTTCCCTGCTACTTTTACCGGGTTGAAGGGCGTTAATGGCAATTTTGACTTGGCCTTAATCGTGGTCAATAAACCAGCTTCAACCAATGCCGTCTGTAGTTGATGCTCTAAAGCATCCATCGATTGTCTGGCATAAGCCTGAATGACAGACCGCCGCACATAATGACGTTTGTCAGGCATAACCAACGCCGGCACCCGTTTGCTACGCACAGCATCGCTCAAGGTCGATAACGGAATCCCAACTTGATCTGAAGCTTGTTTTAGCGACAAATATGGGTCTGGGCCTTCAAGCAATTTTGTAATAGCTCGAATAGAGTCATCTGCAAGCGGATAAACAACTTTACTCATAGTAATTACGATTTTAAAC
>CAZLOF010000206.1:0-7735 GCA_964560745.1 uncultured Thermoflexus sp. | reverse complement strand
ATGTTTAATTTGTTTGTCTATTAGATAATGATGACCATGAAAAACAATCGCACCCTCGGACGTAGCAATTTACATGTATCGCCTTTTGCGCTCGGCACTGTCGAATTAGGTATCGATTATGGTATCGCTGCGCCCGGTCATTTTGGTCGCCCGCCCGAAGCCGATGCCATTGCCTTGGTTCATGCCACGCTTGACGCCGGTATCAATTTTATTGATACGGCTCGTGCCTATGGCGAAAGCGAGGCTGTGCTGGGCAAAGCCTTGCGTGGGCGACGACACGAGGCAATCTTGGCAACCAAAGTGGGGGTGCATTTGCCCGATGGATCGGTGCTAAGCGGCGCGGCCCTGCGCCAACATATGCTTGATTCGCTCGCTACCAGCCTACGCCTGTTGCAAACCGATTATGTCGATGTATGGCAAATTCACAATACCGATAGTGCGGTTTTGGCCCAAAGTGAAACGATTGCGGCGGTATTTGATGAGGCGCGGCAAGCTGGCAAAATCCGATCTACGGGTGGCTCATTTTATGGCGCTGCCACGCCCATCCAAGGCATCAATTTAAACATTTTCGATGTCATTCAAGTCACTTATTCGGTATTCGATCAACGCTTGGTCGAACAGGTTTTCCCTTTAGCCGAGCGCCATAATATTGGGGTGTTGGTGCGTTCGGTTTTGTTGCGTGGTGCTCTCACCAATCGGGCAGACCACCTGCCCGATCGGCTCGAAACACTCCGCGCCCGCTCACGCCAATATCGTCAAATTGTGGCTGAATCGGGTACAGGGCTAACCCCTGCCCAAGCAGCTATTGCCTTTGCGCTCGCGCAACCGCAAATCAGCTCTGTGTTGATTGGTATTCGTAGCATTGACGAGCTGGCCGAAAATTTGCCTGCGCTCAATGTGAAATTGCCCGACACTTTAATACGCCAACTCACCGCCCTGCGTTTAGATGACGAAGATTTGCTAAACCCCGGCACGTGGGGGGCGTAACACTTACAAAGCGGGTTTGTTGAAGAAACCCGCTTTGTAAGTTAGAGATAATTCTCTGTATGCGCCTTTTTGAATTTTTACAACTTGCCCTTACAATTTTCACTGCTGGTGGGGCAATTCTCAGCCGCAGAATTCCTGCATTACGGCCTTGGTTGCGTTATGTTGCCGCCGCCATGTTACTGGCGATCCCCCTGCAATTGCTCATCGAGGGCTATCGCTGGCAAAATATGCCGACCTATTTCTGTGCCATCATCGCGGCATTTTTAGCATGGCGACAAAGTCGCAGCAGCCAAGCCAACCCATCGCACAAATGGCGCAAAGCTATCGCTATCGTGGGCGGCGCAATCCTCAGCTTGCTGCTCATCATTTCAACGGCACTCCCCATATTATTCCCCGTGCCTGTTATGCCCAAACCTAGCGGCAAATATGCCATCGGCACGGCCTCGTTTTACCTAAAAGACCCCAGCCGCGATGAAATTTACACTGATGACCCCAACGACAAGCGCCAAATCATGATGCAGATTTGGTATCCGGCCAAATCAACGGCGGGGGCGCAACCAGCCAAATGGCTCGACCGGCTCGACATTGCTGGCCCCATCATCGCCCAACGCCTCAATTTGCCCAGTTTTGTGCTCGATCACGCCAACCTCACCCAATCAAACTCATTTTTAAACGCATCAATGATTGATGATGCGTCCCCATTGCCTGTCATAGTCTATTCGCATGGCTGGACCGGTTTTCGCACCGTCAATATGAACCAAAGCGAAGATTTAGCCAGCCACGGCTATATCGTCGTCTCTATCGACCATAGTTACGGTTCAATGATTACCGTATTCCCCGATGGCAGCGTCGCCCCGCTCAAAGCCAGCATTTTGCCGCCCGATGGCAGCCCCGACTTTACGCCCAAGTTCACGCAATTGGTGGGAGTCTATGCCGCAGATGTGCAATTTGTGCTCGATCAATTGGCACTGCTTAATCAGGGCGATGCCAAAGCCCAAGCGGCTGCGCCTTGGCTAAAAGGGCGGCTCGACTTAAGCCGCTTGGGGTTAATGGGCCACTCGACCGGCGGCGCGGCCATCACCCACGTATGTGTAACCGATGCCCGCTGCAAAGCTGGCTTTGGAATGGATGTTGCGACGACGGGCCTCACCGGTGATATTACGGCGAAGGGCTTTCAACAACCATTTTTTGCCCTGTGGAGCGAACAATGGCGCGGTAACAACAGCGACAAATTGTTTGCGCTGATGTTTACCCAAGCCAAAAACCCCATTTACCGCGCCTATATAACTGGGGCCAAACATTACGATTTCATCATGATCTCGTTACTTTCACCGTTGGCATCGACCTTAGGCTTAAAAGGCCCGATCAATGGTGAACGCATGATGCGGCTAAATGATGATTATCTGTTGGCATTTTTTGATCAGCATTTACGCGGCAGCACTTCACCCTTGTTAGCTGCCGCCTCGCCCCTCTACCCCGAAGTTGCATTTGAGAAGCAATGAGCATAAAATAACATCCCATGAGTCAATATATTGCCGCTATCGACCAAGGCACCACCAGCACCCGCTGTATGATTTTTAACCACGCGGGGCAAGTGGTGGCCTATGACCAAAAAGAACACACCCAAATTTACCCACAACCCGGCTGGGTCGAGCATGACCCACTCGAAATCTGGGCACGCACCCAAGAAGTGATTGCGGGGGCATTAACCAAAGCCAACCTTACCGCCCAAGATATTGCCGCCTTGGGCATCACCAACCAACGTGAAACAACGCTGGTTTGGGATCGCATCACCGGTCAACCCATCTACAACGCGCTGGTGTGGCAAGACACCCGCACTGCCGATATTTGCACCGAGCTGGCGCGTGATGGCGGGCAAGACCGCCTACGCGCCAAAGTGGGGCTGCCACTCGCCACCTATTTCTCTGGGCCAAAAATCAAATGGCTGCTCGATCATGTGGCTGGGGCACGTGCCCGCGCCGAACGCGGCGAATTGTGCTTTGGCAATATCGACACATGGCTGATCTGGAATTTGACCGGCGGCGCAAGTGGCGACGCTGTGCATGTCACCGATGTGACCAACGCCAGCCGCACCATGCTGATGAACCTGCAAACGCTGAATTGGGATGACGAGATTTTGCACCTGATGGGCATCCCCCGCGCCATGCTCCCTTGCATCTGCTCCTCCTCCGAAATCTATGCACGGGTCAAACCCGCTCTCAACGCTCAACCCTCGACCCTCAACTTAGAAGGCGTGCCCATCGCCGGTATTTTGGGCGACCAACAAGCGGCATTATTTGGGCAAACCTGTTTCTCGCCCGGCGAAGCCAAAAACACTTACGGCACGGGCTGCTTCATGTTGCTCAACACCGGCACACAACCCATCCCCTCTAAACATGGTTTGCTCACCACGCTGGGCTACAAAATTGGCAATCAGCCTGCCGTGTATGCGCTCGAAGGCTCAATTGCCATTACTGGGGCCTTGGTGCAATGGCTACGCGACAATTTAGGCCTCATTCAACAATCGCACGAGGTTGAAACACTGGCGGCCAGCGTCGCCGATAGTGGCGGCATCTATTTTGTGCCAGCGTTTTCGGGGCTATATGCGCCCTATTGGAAAGACAGCGCCCGAGGCGTGATTGCGGGGCTGACGCGCTACATTAACAAAGGCCACATTGCCCGCGCCACGCTTGAGGCCACCGCCTACCAAACCCGCGAGGTGCTAGATGCCATGAATGCCGACTCTGGCGTGCCGCTCACGGCGCTGAAGGTAGATGGCGGCATGGTGCGCAATGAATTGCTAATGCAATTTCAGGCCGATGTGCTGGGTGTGCCAGTCATTCGCCCCATCGTTGCCGAGACAACGGCATTAGGGGCGGCCTATGCCGCTGGCCTGGCCGTTAGTTTTTGGCAGCAAATTGACGACCTACGCGCCAACTGGGGCAAAGACCGCGAATGGCAACCCGCCATGACCGCCGACCACCGCGCCACACTCTATCGTGGCTGGAAAAAAGCTGTCACGCGGACGTTTGACTGGGTTGAGTAAAGGATGAAGGATGAAGGATGAAGGATGAATTTTTATCCCTCATCCTTTATTCTTCATCCCAATACCTTATTCACTCATTTTCCTAAGTTGCTTGCCGTCACTGACAAACGCAGCGATGGGAGTGTCGCGCAGAGAGATGACGCGGGTGCGGGCGCTGAGGGTGGTGGGCAAGCTGCCGGGCGCGTCGGCCCAGATCACCCACGACGGTGCGGCGGGGTTGAGGATGCTGGCGATGTTGCGGGTGCGTGGGTTGGCAAAAATGAGGTCGCTGGCGAGGTCTGAGCCAGCCAAAATATCAGTATCACCCGCCAACTCAATTTCGACATCGCCATGCTTGATATGCGCCCCGAGCGAATTGTCAGCACGCTCCACCAACGTCAGTGTCACATCGGGGTCAAGCATCACCCGTGTGCCGAGCGGCGCGTCGAGCATACGCACGACACTGCTAGCGGCAGCAGCCTGAAACTCAGCTAAACGCAGGCTATTGGCCTCGCCCGACGCGGGTGGGCTGGGCTGCACCAATGTGCCAACGCGGTAACGATTGAGCACCGATAACGCATCGGCACGGGTGAAGTCATCGCGGCTGGGCATAATCACCAACTCCACGGCGCGATCCCACACCGGCATGGCACGCCCCATCTCTGACACCAGCCCGCCCCCGCCGACAAACACCACTTGCTTGCCAGATGGCGTTTGGATCAAGGCACTGCTGCCTGTAAAAATGACGTGCAATTTGCCATCAGGTCGTTGCAACTGCCACACCGCGCCAACGCCAGCCGCCGTTAACACCCCAAACCCAGCCAACATTGGCAAGGCGCGACGACGCGCCCAAAGCCAAATTTGCTTGCGCATCTCGGTTGATTGGGTCACAATAGCGGTTGCGCCAAACAACAGGCCATAATATAATAGCGCCGCGCCTGCGCCAAAATTATAAATAGGCACGACCGCCCACGACATACGCGCCGTCCATTCAACCACCCGCAAGGTATAAGTGAGCAAAACATAAGGCGGCCAGCCCAACAACCAACCGGCGGCATCCGATATTGCCCCAACAATTGCAGCCAACCCGCCCAAGATCATGACAGGCGGCTGTGCTGGCAAAACCAAAGCGTTGGTAAATAACGCAATCAATGACAGATTGTGAAAATTGATCAAAATAAGCGGCAGCGTTGTGAGTTGGGCGGCTAAGGTGATAAGTAACATGTCGGCCAAAATATTAGTAATTTTACGAGCGGTTTCACCGCTAAAACGCCGTTCAAGCCCTTTTTGCACCGCCGTTTGAAACAGATCGGCATACAACACCAGCCCTAAGGTTGCCATCACGCTCAATTGAAACCCGCCATCAAACAACGTATCGGGGTCCCACAGCAGCATAAAAAAAGCCGCCGCCGCCAAAGTATTGAGCGTAAACCCGCGCCGCCACAACGCCTGCCCAATCAAGGCAATAATCGACATGGCCCCGGCCCGCACCACCGAGGCCGACGCGCCAACCAGCAGCACATAGCCAATGATGGCGGGGATGGCGACAAGGGCAGCACGGCGTTTGTTGAACAATTGGCTGAGCACCGGCACGACAAGGGCGATGACGATGCTGACATTGAACCCCGAAATGGCGACAATGTGTGATGTCCCGGTGCGGCGAAAAGCCTGCACCAGCGTATCGGGCATTTCGTTATCGTCGCCGATCAAAATGCCATTCAGCAAGGCCGATTCGGGCGCGGGCATGATACGGCGGGTCGATTGACGCAGCATCTCTTTGGCGCGCAACAATTGCGCCCACAGCGCCGAGCCGTGCCCGCTGTCGATACGCTCGATGCTTTGTGGGCGTGACATCCACGATAGCACCTTTTGACGCGCCAAATAATCGCGATAGTCAAATTCGTTCAGCACCGGTGGTGCATCCAATTGCCCACGCACCCGAATAACATCGCCATAACGCCAAGGGTTGCTTTTGTCGGCGCGGATGAGGATGTAATTGGAGAAGGACGATTGAACCCCCGACTCGCGCCCTGCGGCGGGTAAGGCATTGGTGGGTTGATCGACAATACGGCTGGGCTTAACACGCAGGCGAATGTCATCGAAACGCACATCGGGTTCGTCGATGATGAGGCCTTCGAGCGTGACGAATTTGCCGTTGTAAGGCGTGGTGGGCGCTTGATGCAGCAGCGCATCGCTGATAGCATAGCGCAGCCCACCGAGGCTAATGAGCATGAAGCTGACGGCCAGCCACGCGGTCAACACATCACGCCGCACTACCAACAGCACAATTAGGCTAATCGCGGCGGCGACACCCATCAACCAACCGTGCAGGCCAAAGGCTTGGGCCAACCAAACGCCAAGCGCAAATGCAACGCCAATGATGACAAACGGGGCAGCGCGATGCAATGTAAAACCATTCGTGACGGGGCGCGTCATAGCGGGCATTATCGCTGATCACGACCCAATGCGCAAGAAACCGATAGCAAATTGGGACACCCAAACCCATAATGACACTATGTCACAACAACACCATTTCCGGTTTGGGGTCATCAACGAACAACCCTTACCACGCGAAGCATGGCTGGCGCAAGTGCGACGGGTCGAGGCGCTGGGTTTCAGCACTTTTTTATTGCGCGATCACTTTGCCGATGATTTTTTCGGGGCGCAATATGCGCCCTTTAGCGCCCTCGCCACCGCCGCCGCCATCACAACCCGGCTGCATGTCGGCACAATGGTCATCAGTAATGACTTTCGTCACCCCATTATTTTGGCCAACGAAGCCGCCACTTTAGATGTGCTGTCGGGCGGGCGCTTTGAATTGGGGATTGGGGCCGGTTGGCTGCGGGCTGAATTTGAGGCCGCCGGCATGACGTATGACCCAAACGGGGTGCGGGTGGATCGGCTTGAGGCGGCCTTGCCGCTCATCAAAGGGTTTTGGTCAGATCAGGCTGTCACTTACAGCGGCAAACACTATCATATTAACAACCTCACGGGGTTTCCCAAACCCAGCGCCAAGCGTGTGCCCATTCTCATCGGCGCAGGCCACAAACGGATGCTCAGCATCGCGGGGCGTGAAGCCGATATTGTGGGTGTATTGACCAGTTCGGTTGCCAGCGGTGAAATTAAATCGGTGTCTGCCGAGCGCTTGGCCGAAAGCGTAGCGCAAAAAGTGCAATGGATCCGTGAGGGCGCACAACAAGTCAGCGCCCAGCGTTTTGAGCAGATTGAGCTTAGCCTCATCCCAGATTTCATCCTCAGCGATCAGCGCGAGGCAGCGGCGCAGGCTTATCTGCAACAACGCGGCTGGCAAGGCATCACCCCCCAACAAGTGTTTGACATGCCCTCGGTCTTTATTGGCACAGTCGATGAAATCATCGCCGACCTCGTTGCCAAGCGCCAGCGGTTTGGGTTCTCGTATATGGTGGTTCCCGACAGCCAAATGGAAAGCATTGCCCCAATTGTGGCACGTTTGGCGGGGCGTTGAGGTTGTGGGTTGACCTAACTTACTTCAATTCCCCCACCACCGTGTCCATACGCTTAAATTGAAGCCCGAGCGTAAGACAATATTGAATGAAATCTTCGAGCAACACCATGCCATGCGCCCGCCCGATGACTTGCGGGTGCATGAGCACGGTCAATACGCCATTATCGATGTGTTGGTGCATATACCGGGCGTGGGTCGTCCAAATTTCATACACCTTGCTGGGGGCCGAGGTGCCATTG
>CAZLOF010000205.1:0-7747 GCA_964560745.1 uncultured Thermoflexus sp. | reverse complement strand
GGCTGCCGCCCACCGATAACGCCAAAGCTTGGGCATCGGGGCGGTGAATGACATTGGGCGGGATAGCACTGGTGGGTTGAAATGGGGTAAAGCTGGCTACGACGATGGCTACGATTAATGCGAGTTTTTTCATTGTCGCAAATCAGTATATATCGCCCGAAAACATCGAGGCAAAATTAGTCTGTTGCGACTTAATCACCCCAAATCAAACAAAATGAGCGGGGTCTCCATCTCGGCGCGATCTAACCCGCCATGATGCCCGCGCAATTCATTCTCGAAGCGATCTTTTTCATACCACCACACCGATTGGCCGGGCTGCGCCAAAATGATCAGATTACCGACGCGGTCGATAAAACGCTGCGAAATGTCATTGCCAAAAATACCTTGCGCGATGAGCGATTGCGTGGTATAAACTTCGGCGCGTCCGGCCAAAGCCGTGCGCAACATCGCCTGCACCGCATCAAGCAAATGTGGTTTCACATACAAAAACATATCACGCGGCGAGCCAGCCGGCACAATCGGCACGCCTGATCGACTCAACATAAACGCCTCGGCAATGTCTGGGTGTTTTAAATTGAGAAAATAAGTGTCTTCAGGCGGCGTATCCACCTGCCCATGATCCGCCACCATCATCAACAAGGTCTTACCCGCCTTGCCTGCCACCCGATTTAAAAAATGATGCTCAAAGGTCCATAAAAAATTCTCGATCTGAGCGATCACTTGCGGCGATGATGGGCCATAGTCATGGGCCAAGGTATCGATATCGGCAAAATACAAATAAAAATAATGGCGTGCGCCCGTTGCGTTTTCAGCGCTGCCAGTCGTTTGCGTTTGCAACACCGCCTCAGACAAATTAATCAGCGCCTCTGACAACGTTTTAAAGCCATGCGCCTGTGCGCCTTTAAAAACCGCTTGGCTATAGGTGGTATGAATGAGCGGCTTCGGCATAAACATGTGCGATTTCACCCCGGCCTCAGCCAGCCGTTGATAGAGGGTATGCGTCGGGAATAAATGCGCCGGATGCGCCTTTACTTTATGCAACGTTTCGCGCTCGTGATCACCGGCAAACGAAAATAACAACGGCGCAATCACCGCATCGACCTCTGGCTCATAATAAAACCATTCATGCACCCCGCTTTGCGCCAAATTTAAGCCAGTGTTGATGGTGGTGACATGCGCTGCCGTTGTCGCCGGAAACATTGAGGTTAATTTTGACACCGCCCCATCTCGCATAAACCGCTGAATAAGCGGGTGTTGGGCAAATTGCTCGATGAAGCGCCAACCAAAGGCATCGATAAAGCACAATACCACGTTATCGTAATCAGGCGCAAAATTGCCAAACACGCTGGGCGGCAACTGCGGCAAGCCAGCCGAATGGCCGGTTAAAAGTTGTAATACGCTGCCGGGCACATTGGCAAAGCAATAAGACTCATACAACGGGCGCACATTGTTTGCACCAAAGCTGGCATTTTTTACGGCATCAAGCGAAGTAATATTAAGCATATACTGACTGCGGTCCAAAACCGAGGTTTTCGCCGATTTCACAGCCCTTTTGATGAGGGATAATGAAACCGACATTTTCTCAATTCTTACTCAGGCGAAGTATAAATTAACAACAACCAAATATTCGAGATAAATCACTGCCCCATTTTCGGCAAATTTGTGGTAATCTTGCAACCGCTCTATGCGCGTGCTCATTACAGGTATGAACGGCTTCGCAGGCACTGCCCTGTGTGAATTGCTGATAAACGAAACTTCTTGGAACCTCCTCGGAGTGGCGCGATCTGCGCCCGACCATTCTAGCCACCCGCGCATTGCGTGGGCAAAGCTCGATTTAGGCGATGCCCCTGGCATTAAACAGCTAATGCAACGCGAAAAGCCCGATGTGATCGTGCATTTGGCGGGTCAGGCCCATGTGCCGACCTCATGGGCCGACCCTTGGGGGACATTTGAGAGCAATGTGCGCTCGCAATTGCACCTATTTCAAGCCATCCTTGAGGCCAAAATCTCGCCGCGTATTTTGGTCATTACGTCGAATGAGATTTATGGTGCACCGCGTCACGCGCAAGAATTGCCCTTTCGCGAAACGCGCCTACCTAGCCCCAACAACCCCTATGCCGTCAGTAAAGTGGCCGCCGATGCAATGGCGCTGCAATACCAACGCAGCCATCAGCTCGATGTGATTGTGGCCCGCCCTTTTAACCATACCGGCCCCAAACAAAATGGGCGCTTTGTGGTGCCCGATTTTGCCCGCCAAGTCGCCGAGATTGAAGCTGGCAAACGTGAACCATTGATGCGCGTGGGTAATATGAGCGCCCAGCGCGATTACACCGATGTGCGCGACATCGCCCGTGCCTATTTAACCCTCATTCAACATGGCACAAGCGGCGAAACCTATAACGTTTGCAGCGGCACACCGCGCTCAATCCAATCGATTTTAGATCACCTCTTGCAGCTAACGCCCACCGCCATTCGCATCGAAACCGACCCCAGCAAATTTCGCGTGGTCGATACGCCCATCAGCTACGGCGACAACAGCAAAATTCGGCAAGCTACAGGCTGGCAACCTCAAATCCCAATCGAACAAACCGTCGCCGATATTTTAAATGAATGGCGTCATACCGTAGAGGCGGGTCGGTGACCCGCCTGTCGGTGACCCGCCTGTCGGTGACCCGCCTATCACCGGCAGCCAGACGGATCACCGACCCGCCTCTACAGAATCTATTACAATTGGCAATTCGTTGCGCAGACGATGATAAATCGTGGTGCGTCAATGAAAACTATTTGCAACGATATACACATGTCACAAAAGACCGCATTAATTACAGGAATCACGGGTCAAGACGGCTCGTATTTGGCTGAGCTATTGCTCAGCATGAACTATCGCGTCGTCGGTATGGTTCGCCGCACCAGCACCATCAATTTTGACCGCATCAAACATATTCAAGAACAAGTCGATATTGTGCAGGGCGATTTGCTCGACCAATCATCGATGATGGATATTGTGCGCGAATATCAACCCGATGAGGTCTATAACCTTGCGGCGCAATCATTCGTGCCAACATCATTTTCACAGCCAGTGCTCACTGGCGAATTTACAGCGTTGGGTGTCACGCGCATTCTCGAGGCCATACGCCACATTAAACCCAATACCCGCTTTTACCAAGCCAGCAGCAGCGAAATGTTTGGCAAGGTGCAAGAAGTGCCTCAACGCGAAAGCACCCCACTCTACCCACGCAGCCCGTATGGGGTGGCAAAGGTGTATGGGCATTGGATCACTGTAAATTACCGTGAGAGTTATGATCTATTTGCTTGTAGCGGTATTTTGTTTAACCATGAATCACCGCGTCGTGGATTAGAATTTGTTACTCACAAAGTGACCCATGCTGTTGCCAAAATCAAATTGGGCTTGCAAAAAGAATTGCGTATGGGCAACTTAGATGCCCGCCGCGATTGGGGGTTTGCTGGCGATTATGTGCGGGCAATGTGGCTGATGCTGCAACAAGATCACCCCGATGATTATGTCATCGCCACCGGCGAAACCCACGCCGTCAGCGAGTTGCTCGACGTGGCCTTTAGCTATGTCGGTCTCAATTATCAAGATCACGTTATCATCGACCAAAAGTTTTATCGCCCCGCCGAGGTCGATTTACTGATTGGTGACCCAGCCAAAGCCAAGAAAGCATTGGGGTGGGAGCCAAAAGTAAGCTTTAAAGAACTAGTGCATATGATGGTCGATGCAGACTTGGCGGAACTCAAAAAATAAATGGCTTCTGTATCTTCTTAATATTTGGGGGCATCCCCAAAAACGTAATGCCGAAATCACTATCGCTGTGTTTGGTGTGGGCAAAACCCACGCCAAACACACAAGGTTAGCGATTTTGGTGAAAACCGTTTAAATGTCAAACAGTCTCAATATTGTCGCCATTGGCGGTGGCGGCGGCACCGTGCAAGTGCTGACCGGAATGCGCAAATACACCCCGAACCTCACTGGCATCATTGCCGTAACAGATACGGGGCGCAGCACCGGCAAGGTGCGCGAATTAGCGCTCATTCCTGCCCCGGGTGATATTCGTAATGCCCTTGGCACATTGGCTGGCGAAAATAGCCCCATCGAACAACTCATCCAGCATCGGCTCAAGGTTCCTCATTTTCAGCAGCTCGATGGCGTGGCCTTTGGCAACCTCATGTTGGCGGCGCTGACCCAAATGAAGGGCGATTTTGGTCTTGCGGTCGAGGCGATGCGCGAGATGTTGCGGGTCGATGTGCGCATTTTGCCGGTCACCACCCACAACACCCACGTATGCGCCGAGTTGGTAGATGGCACCATGATTGAGCAAGAATTAAATGTGCGGGCGCTGCGCAAACCGCCCATTAAGCGGGTCTTTATTCAAGATCGCATGGCCCGCGCCTATCGACCCTGCCTCGAAGCCATTGCCAAAGCCGATCTCATCACCATTGGCCCCGGCAGCTTATTCACCTCGGTATTGGCTTGTTTGGCCTTCGAGGAGTTATCGGCGGCGATTCAGGCTTCGCATGCCAAGGTGGTTTACATTTGCAACAACACCACCCAGCCCGGCCAAACTGATGGCTACGGCTTATTTGATCATGTCAATCAGATCAGCAAATATTTAAATGGTCGGCTCGATTACGCCTTGCTCAACAGCCGCGCCCCGTCACCGGCCTTGCGAGCAGCCTATGCCAAAGATGATGTGCAAGTGTTATTGCCCACCGACAACGAAACTGCACAAATTAAGGCTTTGGGGGTCAATGTGATAGTCGATGATTTGGCGCAATTAACCGAAGGTAAGCGCGATTTGTTTGATAAACAAGACTCTATTCGCCATGACCCGGCGGCGCTAGCACAAGTGTTAATGAGATTGATCACCACGCCCTCAAAAGGTCATCAATAATCTCCCACCTTCCAACATTTATACCCTCATCCATCACTCATCATGCCCCCGTAAAATACATTCCGCAAAATTACGACTGATAAAAGTTTAATAGATTGTGATGATTTCCAATGGCTATTGCTGCATTTAAACCTGCCCCTATTTTTAAACCTATCGATATTAACTCTGAAGCCTTGCGCCAATATGGTACAAATGATTCGGCTTGGATGCAAAAGCAACGCGCTGCCGCGTTGACAACCCTACAAAACACCCCCATCCCCACCCGTATCGACGAAATTTGGCGACGGGTCGATTTGAATCGTTTTAACCTAAACCAAGCGCTGCAATTGGCATTGACGAGCAATACCAGTGCCGCAACCGAACCCAGCGATTGGACGGTGTTGCGCAATGTTGCAGATGCGCCGGGTTGGCTGATGCATGTGAATGGCGTTTGCACTGCGCAGCGACTCGATCCAGCATTGGCGGCCCAAGGTGTGGTTTATTGCAGCCTCGATCAAGCCACTCGCGAACACACGGCTTTGCTCGATCAATATTTGATGACGCAATGCGTTAAGCCGACTGATACATTTTTTGCAGCGTTACATGCCACGTTAATGCGTGGGGGTGTGGTGTTATATGTGCCTGCTGGTGTCAGCATCGAAGAACCATTACGCGCTGGCACATGGCTGAGTGCTGATCACAGCGCCTCATTTCATCACACATTGGTTGTTATGGGCGCGGGGGCCAAGGCCAAGCTGGTTGAAGAATTTGGCTCACCCACTGCAATGGGTGAGACTGCCGCCGCTGGTATGCCAACCCAAGCCGCTGGCGCTGCCATGATCAACAGCAGTGTCGAAATTTTGCTTGGCGACAATGCCCAACTCGATTATGTCAGCATTCAAGACTATGGGCGCCACACCTATAACTTTAGCACCGAGCGGGCCAAGGTAGGCGAAAACGCCACTTTGCATTGGGTGGTTGGGGGCATTGGTAGCCGATTCACCAAGACCGCCATTGAAGCCGATATGGTCGGCAGCAAGGGCACAGCGTTGCTGTCGGGGGTGTATTTTGCAGACAGCAAGCAACAAATGCACTACGACACCCAACAAAATCATATCGCCGAAGGCTGTGTGAGTGATTTGTTATATAAAGCGGCCTTGCGTGATGAAGCCCGCACCGTCTGGCGCGGCAATATTCGCGTGTTTCCGGGGGCGCAAAAGACCGATAGCTATCAAGCCAACCGCAATTTACAACTCAGCGACAAGAGCCGCGCCGATTCCATCCCCGGCCTCGAAATTGAGGCCGATGATGTGCGCTGCACACACGGGGCCACCGTTGGACAAATTGAAACTGAGCCGATGTTCTATCTCGAATCACGCGGTATTCCGCCTATCGATGCCCGCCGTCTGATCGTCGAGGGCTTTTTTGCCCCCGTCATCGAGCGCATTCCCCTCGCCGAAACCCGTGAGCGTTTGCTCGAAGAAATTGGCAAGAAGATTTGAGCCGTAAACGCCTAAAAGCCGTGAGCCATGAGCCATGAGCCTTGAGCTTCAAAATCATAGCTCAAGGCTCATGGCTCAAAGCTCGCGGCTTTGCAGTTATGTCAACAAACTTGCAATTCTAAAAAAACCTTTTATCCTTGCGACTATGCATTGGGAACGAGCAACCGACGACGTATATGTTTTTACCAGCGACCGTTACGCACAAGTAACGGCAACGCTGATTGTATCTGGGGCAATTGGGGTTATGATCGACACCTTGCCTTTTCCGAAAGAAACCGCACAAGTGGCAATGGCAGCTCAAAAGCTGTGCCCCGGCGGGGTTCGCTACATCATTTATACCCAACACCAAGCCGATCATGTGTTTGGGGCGACGTTTTTTCCGCGGGCCGAGATCATTAGCCATACGATGTGCCGCCAATTGTTGATCGACAAGGGGTTTGCGGCCTTAGAAAGAACCAAAACACAATCAGATGAATTTGAAGTCACCAAAATCAAATTGCCGACGATTACGTTTGATACTGGCACATTTTCATTGCGCTTGCCGGGCAAAACGCTCGAAATGATTCATACACCCGGGCACACGCCCGATTCAATTTCGGTGTTGTTGCAAGAAGAGAAGATTTTGTTTGCCGGTGATACGGTAATGGCGTTGCCAACCGTAGCCGAAGGCGATATCGCCCAATTACGTGCTTCGCTCGAAATGGTGGGGTCAATGCCATTAGATAGCATTGTGCAAGGTCATGGCGATGTCATTTTGCGTGGCGAAATCAAAGAGCATATTCGCAAGAGCCTTAACTACCTTGAGAATTTAGATGCCAAAGTGCATGAGGCTTATGAACACGGCGCAACCCGCGACGAAGTGCGCCTTATTACCATCGAAGCCTGCGGTATGCAACGGGCCATGTTAAATGGCTTGGTCAATAATCTACACATCGCCAATGTTTTAGGCGTATATGATCGTTTGGCAAAGGCCAAACCCATCAAGGTTAAAACCAAAATCTCGGCGGCCAAGCTTGAGGCTATCGCTGCGGCCCCCAAACCGCCCAAAGCTGCCGATGAAGAAGTGGCATTGGATGGCAAGGGCAAACGCAAATCGGCCAAAAAAGGGAAAGGCAAGAGCAAGGACGAGGACGACGATTTTGATGATTTCGAAGAGGAAGATTTGGATGATCTCGAGCCGCCCGATAACCTCGAAGATATCGAAGATTAGTTGATTTTTGACTGGAGCGCCGTCATGATGACGGCGCTCCAGCTATACTAAGAAAGGCTCAAAAATGCGGTTTTCGCCGATTTCACTATCCCGCCTTCAAGGGGCCAGATTACTGGCCTACGCTTGAAGGCGGGGTAGTGAAA
>CAZLOF010000204.1:4696-7864 GCA_964560745.1 uncultured Thermoflexus sp. | reverse complement strand
GTTCACCCTGATAGACTTTTGCCATGTAATTGCCAAGCGGCTTTACCAACAGGAGTAGAACCCCCATGTAAAGAAAAATTTGGGCAAAGGTGTAAATATTCATCCAAACCACTCCGGTTTTATCAGCGCCAATACGAGATACAACAGTAACCCCAAAGCAATCAAGCCTATGATGAGATAAAGGGGAGTCATGATTTATCCTCCCGAAGTTCATCAAGCGCGTTGACCAAACCAATAGAAAGCCCAAGCAATAAAACGGTGAGCGTGAGAAATAAAAGATCATTCATAGTTTGCCTTCGATGGATAAAGTGTAAACAGTTATGGGTCAAATTAAAGGCAAAAAATGAGTCATAGATGTCAAGAAAACATCAAGTTCGGACAAGTTTTTGGTTTTTCAGGGTTGGGCGCTTGGCGCATATCCTTGTATAATTTTTATATTGAGGCTTGCACATTGAATCAAATGGCGCAAGAATCAAGCTTAGCAAGTCGTTGTAATACCCACGCTTATTCGACGGTATTGAAATTTTAAGATTGGTTCACGCAGGCTGGGCTGCTGAAATTTTAAAGAATATCAATGGCAACAAAAGATCTTACAGGAACTAACACGCACAAAAATTTGAAGGAAGCTTTTTCTCGAGCATCGCAGGCGAATAGAGAATTTCTTTATTTTGCAAAAATAGCTGACGTTGAAGGTCGTCCTGATGTGGCTGGCTTGCTTAAGGATACAGCTGATGCTGTAACTGGTCATGCGCACGGACATTTAGATTACCTTAAGCCGGCTGGTGATCCACTCACTGGGTTGCCAATTGGGAATACAGAAAAGAATCTAAAAGCTGCATCTGCCGACAGGAATTATGAATATGAAACAATGTATCCGGCTTTTGCTCGCCAAGCACGTGAAGAGGGTTTTGAAGATATTGCTGAGTGGTTTGATACCTTGAGCCGAGCTTGCAGATCGCAGGCTGGCAGGTTGCGTAAGGCACTCGATAGCCTTGATTTTTAGTGAGATATACCTATATGATGACTGAGATGAAGATATCGCTTAAAGCATCAAGCGCTTTGGGCGGTATCTTCATTTTTAATCGTGGGGTTGTCTTCAAACACCAAAATCTAACCCCCATGATATGATTAAACGCCATGCCGCCCCTGAAGCCTTGGGCGACGCTAAAGTAGATGAGAGGAGATGAACGATTGGCGACGCATGTGGTGTTTGTGCACCCCGAAATTCATTGGAACACCGGTAATATAGGCCGGACTTGTCTTGCCACTGGTGCAACTTTGCACCTCATTAAGCCATTGGGGTTTTCACTCGACGAACGGCAGGTGAAACGGGCTGGACTCGACTATTGGGAACATGTCGATTTACGGGTATGGTCGAGTTGGGAGGAATTTGAGGCGGTATTACCAACACTAGGCGAAGCCTATTTTTTTGCAACCCAAGCGACAAATTTGTTTTGGGATGCTGGCCTCGGCACGAGTGCCGATGTTGTGTTGATCTTTGGCAGTGAAACCAAAGGGCTGCCAGCATCCATTTGTGAAAAGTATCGTGAGCAATTGCTCAAAATTCCTATGTTATCCGCAAAAGTGCGCTCGCTCAACCTTTCAACCAGTGCCTCGCTTGCGGTTTATGAGGTGTTGCGCCAGCGCCATACTTTGGGTTAAGCCCAATTTTGTGCTTTAATCCATTCGGCTAATGACACTTGATCTACCCCGAATGTGTTTGCAGTATCGGCCATGTGAATGGCAGCATCGGGTTGTTTTTCGAGCCAACGCATTTGGGCCGTAATTTCAAACGCAACCACCGGGCCGAACATATGCGCCAATGCTTGTTCATAATCATCAGGAGCAATGGCGACATAGTTAACCTGACGACCAAAGGCAGTGCTAAATCGTTTGGCAATATCATGCCCATTAAGGGCTTCTGGCCCGCCAATATCGAATCCGGCTCCCGCTAAATCGGGGCGATTGAGCGCCGCAACCGCAAATTTGGCCGCACCTTCGGCTGAGACCCACGACATTTTGAAATTTTCGGGTAATGGGTATGCCACCACGCCTTTTTGCACAATATCAGGCTTCATCCAAGGGCTGATGAAATTATCCATATAAAAAGTGGTGCGTAATACGATGCTTGGCACACCGCTGGCGTGTAAGTAATCGATGATGGCGTTTCTCGCTTGGTATACATTCACATCCGTATTTGCAATAGCGTGGCTGCTGGTATTAAATACCAATAACTTTACGCCCGCTGCTTTTGCTGCGTCAATGGCATTACGACCATACGTTTTATATAGCTCGAAATCATATTGCAAAGGCAGGTGCAAAAAAACACGATCAACCCCTTGATGGGCTGCCAATAGGCTTTCACGATCTAGGAAATCACCAATGGCAACTTCAGCCCCAGCTTGTTGCCATTGTTTCGCTTTTTCAGCGTCGCGAACCAAGATGCGAATAGGGGCGCCTGCATTTAGTAATTGTTGTGCGACTGGGTGTCCTTGGGTTCCGGTAGCCCCATAAATAAGTGTTAGTTTATTGCGCATAATAACTATTTTATATTTATGATATGGCAATCGTTTTGTCTACCTACTTTTGTATGACGAAAATGTTATTTTAAGATACTTGGCTATCCCATTGAGAAATTAGGCAACTTTACTTGGTTGTTCCTCTTACGCTTAAGTTAAAATAGCCTGATTGATTGTTTTAGGAGTGATTTGATATGTTTCAGCCCGTCCCAACCCAGATAAACTTTGCAGAACAAGAACGAACGATTTTAAAGTTTTGGAAAGATACCGGCGCGTTTGAGCGCCTTCGTCAATTACGTACAAACAGCGATAAACGATTTTCATTTATAGACGGGCCAATTACCGCCAACAACCCAATGGGTGTGCACCATGCGTGGGGCCGCACCTACAAAGACCTATGGCAGCGCTATAAAGTGATGCAAGGCAACAATACCCGCTGGCAAAATGGTTTCGATTGTCAAGGCCTGTGGGTCGAGGTGAATGTTGAAAAAGACCTCGGCTTTAAAAGCAAGCGCGATATTGAGCGCTATGGAATGCAGAAGTTTATCAACTTGTGCAAACAACGGGTGTTAAACAGCGCGGCCCAACAGACTGAGCAAACCATTCGCCTTGGCAATTGGATGGATTGGAATGACACGCATTAAAAGCG
>CAZLOF010000204.1:0-4686 GCA_964560745.1 uncultured Thermoflexus sp. | reverse complement strand
CCCGGATGAATTGCGCGATTTGGCGAAAAAGCTGGCTGCCGACCCCGAACAACATATTACGCTAAAACGCGGCGCTAAAGAAATTCATGGCACAGTTGAGCAATTGATTGGCAAACTGGGTATGGAGGAGCTACAAGGCTCATATTTCACCTTTTCTGATGAAAATAACTATCAGATTTGGGGCTTTTTAAAGAAATGCTTCGAGCGTGGTTGGGTTTATCGTGGCGGTGATGTCATTCCGTGGTGTCCGCGTTGCGCGACAGGGATTAGCCAGCACGAGATTGATACCGAAGGCTATAAAGATCGCATCGATCCGGCTATCACTGTAAGAATGCGTCTGAAGACGTTTGGAATAACATCGAACGATCACCTAATCAACTGGGTGAGTGATTCGGCCCGTGACGTATTCATTGCGACCGCCAATAAATATATTTTGGCATGGACGACCACGCCTTGGACGTTGCCTGCCAACGTGATGTGTGCGGTGGGGCCAAAGTTGACGTATGCCATTGTGCGGCAACAGCATAGCGATGGCGAAACGGCTATTTATTTTCTCAGCAACCAAACCCTGAAGATGTTGAAGGGCGACTATGAGGTGTTGGGCGAGATCAAAGGCGAGGCGATGGATGGCTGGACCTATGAAGGCATTTTTGATGACTTGCCGGTGTGGGAAGCCGCACTGAAGGAATGGAAAATTAAAAATGAAAAATTAACGAAAGCGGACGATGCTTCATTTTCAACCTATGCCCATCGTATTATTTTGTGGAACGATGTTGGCGAGGCCGAAGGCACTGGCATTGTGCATAATGCGCCGGGCTGTGGCCCCGAAGACTATAAATTGGGCAAAGAGCACAATACCCCTGCCGTAGCGCCGCTCGATGACGAAGGCAATTTTGTGGCGGGGTTTAACCAATTCAGCGGCAAATTTGGGCATGATGTGCCTGATTTGGTTGAGCAAGCCCTGAAGCAAAAGGGCTTTTTGTATCGGCGCGACAAATATAATCACCGTTACCCGCATTGTTGGCGCTGTGGCACGCCTTTGCTTTATCGGCAGGTGAATGAATGGTATATCAGCATGGACACCCTGCGCCATGACATGATGCGCGAAACCAACAAGATTAACTGGATACCGAGTTTTGGCAAAGAGCGCGAGATTGACTGGCTGCACAATATGCACGACTGGATGATCAGCAAGAAGCGTTATTGGGGCTTGGCTTTGCCGATTTGGGAATACCCCGATGGCAGCTTTGAGGTGATTGGTAGCCGCGAAGAGCTAAAGGCCCGGGCAGTTGAAGGTTGGGACGAATTTGATGGGCATACGCCACATCGCCCCCATATTGATAAAGTGCGAATCAAGCACCCGGTGACGGGCTTGATTGGCACGCGCGTGCCCGATGTTGGCAATCCTTGGCTCGATGCCGGTATCGTGACGGTTTCGACCTTGCGCTATAGCAGCGATCAAGATTATTGGCGCAAGTGGTTCCCTGCCGATTTCATCACCGAGAGCTTTCCGGGGCAATTCCGCAACTGGTTTTACTCGCTCATTGCCATGAGCACGGTGCTGACCGACAGTTTGCCCGCAAAAACCATTTTGGGCTTTGCGACATTATTTGATGAAAAAGGCAAGCCGATGCACAAGAGCAGCGGTAACGCCATTGAGTTTAACGAGGCCGCCGACAAGGCTGGGGCCGATACCATGCGCTGGGTGTATGCCCGCCAACGTTATGACGATAACTTGTTGTTTGGCTACAATTATTTGAATGAGGTGCGCCGCAGCTTTATTTTGCCGTTGTGGAATGCCTATTCATTTTTTGTCACCTACGCCAATATTGATGGCTGGAAGCCAGAAAGGGTTGAGGGTTTAGGGTTGAGCGTTAAGGGTGGAGATTCTCTCAACCCTCAACGCTCAACCCTAAACTCATTAGATAAGTGGATTTTGGCGCGGCTGGCTGAGACGACCAATGCGGTAATTGATGGTTTGGATGCGTATGAGGCGCGACCGGCGGCCTTGGCGCTCGAAAGTTTTGTCAACGATTTGACCAATTGGTATGTGCGGCGCTCACGCCGTCGTTTTTGGAAAAGTGAGGCCGATGCCGATAAGAATGCGGCATATGCAACGCTGTATGAGGTGTTGACACACTTGAGCAAACTCTTGGCCCCATTCACCCCATTTTTGGCCGAGGCCATGTGGCAAAACTTGACCGGTAATGGCGCATTAGCTGATGCTTTGGGCGTGACAGCGCAAGGCTTTTCGGTGCATCATCAAGATTACCCGACCAAGCGCGAATTGAGCGCCGAGGAGCAACAATTGCTTGAGGATGTGGCCGTAGCGCGGACAGTGGTGAATTTGGGTCACAGTCTGCGCTCGCAAAGCAAGGTAAAGGTGCGCCAGCCTTTGAGCAAAATTGTGGTGGTGGCGAGTGATCACGCCCGAACAGCCATTGTGCAACAAACTGATGTGATTTGTGACGAGCTAAATGTGAAAGGCATCGCCTTTGCCGAGAAAGAAACCGAGTTGGTGAATTATAAGATTATGCCCGACTTGAAGAAACTTGGCCCGAAATTGGGGCAAAATTTGCCAAAGGTGCGCAGTGGCTTGGCTGCCATTGACCCAGTAGCAGTGGCAACGGCGGTTAAAGCGGGCACAGCCGTGTTAATTAAGATTGACTCAGGTGAGATTGCGCTTTTGCCAGATGAAATTATGGCGCAGGCGGTGCCGCGTGAGGGCTTGTTGGTCGAAGGCAGCAATGGCATTGTGGTGGCGCTCGATCCTGTTTTGTCTGAATCGCTCATTCATGAAGGCTTGGCGCGTGAAGTGGTGCGCCGTGTGAATGACCAACGTAAGGCGCTAAATTTGGCATTGTCAGATCGTATTCAAATCAACTATACTGCCAGTATGCGATTGGCGCAAGCCATTGCTGCGTTTAAAGATTATATTTGTGTAGAAACACTTACAAATCATCTGGCCCAAACTGAATCTTTGAGTAGCACAGCCATTAGCGATGAATTTGATGGTGAGACAATTAGTTTTGAAATAACTTAAAAATACTATGTCCCAACTTCTATCCACCGAACAAAACCGAATACGCGATGAATTGCTTGGGTTAATTGATCGCCCGCAATCGCCACAACCCGCAGTATTGATTGGGCTATTTGGGCCAGCCGGTAGCGGCAAAACAACATTGCTAGAGAGTTTGTCGCGCACCAGCGTGACTCAGGCGGCGCGTACTCGTAATCATCGGCGGGTAACAGGTCTTAATATCGACGCTTGCGCCATTCCGGGTTATATGTTGCCATGGCAGCATGTGTTGGCGCAAGTGCTGGATCGGCTGGATGAGCAAGCTTTGCCCAGCGAAATTGACGTGATTAAGGGGTTGCGTAGCAAATTGGTGGCGTTGATTAAACGCGACCCCAAAATGACGGCGCAAGACGAAGATGCCGCCATTGTTGCCTTTACCAAACAATTTCGTCAAGCGATTCCCGGGTTGATATCGAGCAGTATCACCCAAGCCAATAATGTGTTATTGGTTGGGGTTGATCATCTCGATAAGATTGATGCGAATACGACGGCAGATTTGTTAGACGCTGTCGTCTACTTTTTGCGGGTGCCGGGGGTGGCGGTGGTGGTGGCTGCTGATGAAGGTGCATTGGTTGAAAAAATCAATCAGGCGACAGAGAGCACCGATGGGTCAACCCAACTGCGGTCGATGTTGCAAGCGCGGTTAGAGTTGCCGGCCCGCGCCAAATCGGCATCGACGGCTGGCCCAGTCGCGGCGGGGATGGGCGCTTTTAGCAAACCCAAACCCGCACCAAGTACGGTTGCCAAAACGCCAGCGCCAGCCGCGCCGGTTGAGGCAACAAATACGACTAGCGCTAGCATTGCCGAATTGCAACCGAGCACGACCAAAATCGCCGCTTCGACGGTTGTGACGGCCCCGCCGAAGACTGAAAAAAGTCCAGCATCGGCGGCGGTTGCGGCATCTATAGATGCGAAGGCGGCGGTTAGCAGCGCTAGCAGCACAACTGCGGCAACGGCTGGGGCCTCAAGCCGCAGCAAACCAGCCCCGAAGCCAAACACTTCGGACGGGCCTTCGCTATTTTCACGCACGTTTAGCCGTTTGCTTGCAAGCAATTCACCCGTTATGTTGGCGTTATTTGTCTTTTTGGTTGATCGTATGAGCAAGACTCTTATTCGTATGATTTCAGCCGAGCCACCGGGCATTAATATTGTGACGGGTTGGTTGCGTTTAGATCAATATTTTGCCACCACCACTGCTAATGGGGTGGTGCGCGGCAGCTTGGGTTTGGGTGCAGAGTTGGTCGGGCTGTTTTTGGCTATTATTTTGATGTTGTTTTCAACTGATCGTAATGCTGGGGTGAGCCGTTCTGATGCGCTTTTGAGTTTGGCATCGTTTGGCTTAATTGTTGGCTCGTTATCAGCTAATTTGCTTGATCGTTTGTTATATTCTGGTGTGTTAAATTTTATTCATTTGGGTAATTTGCCGGTGTTTAATTTGGCGCATGTAACCTTGGCGATTGGGCTTTTGATGCTGGTTTATACTTTAATACGGTCGTTGCGGACGTGAGCTTGTTTTAGTTCTAAATTTCATCCATCTTTTAACCTTGCGCATGTGATGCTGTTGATTGGCGAGTTGATGCTGATTTACTCGCTGCTGAAGACGTGGC
>CAZLOF010000203.1:4524-7936 GCA_964560745.1 uncultured Thermoflexus sp. | reverse complement strand
CCTATCCCGACCCGCACCCCATTTGGCACACCTGTAAGCACCGCTACTTCAGTAGCAACCGCCACCGCTATACCAACAGTCGCCCCCACCATCGCACGGCCAACCTTAACCCCCGCCCCAACTGCGCTGATTCCAACCGCCTCACCTGCCGACACCGCCCGTCAATTGCGTGTGTTTAACCAATTGTGGACAGTGGTAAATAACCGCTATGTTTACTCAGATTTCAATGGGCTAGATTGGGCTGGCGTTAAAACAAAAACCGAAGCACGCATTAAAACCGGCATGGATGATGTGCAATTTCATGCCCTCATGCGCGATCTCATTATCAGTCTCAAAGATGACCACTCTAGTTTCTTATCACCCGAAGCCCGCAAACAAGAAGAGGAACGCTTCGCTGGCACAGGCCGTTATGTTGGCATTGGGATATCGACCGATGTTAACAAAGACAAGAAATATATTTTTGTGTTACAGGTGGTGCCGGGTGGCCCCGCCGATAAAGCCGGAATAAAGCCGCATGACCATATTTTGTCTGCCGATGGCATCCCGTTGGTCAGCAATAGCGGCGAATTGAATACCCGCATTTTGCGCGGGGCCGAGGGCAGCAGCATTACGCTAAACATGCGCACACCCGGATCAGCCGCCAGAGATGTCATCGTCATTCGCAGTTCCATTAGCACCGCCGCAACGGTCGAATCACGCATGTTGCCAAGCAGCCAAACTGATGGCAAAAAAATAGGCTACATTCTGGTGCCAACTTTTTTTGAAGAACGTATCGCCCAACGGGTGCGTGACAGCCTAAATGATTTAATGCGCCAAAACAATGGCAAATTAGATGGGTTAATTATTGATGTGCGCACAAATGGCGGCGGGGCTTATTCGGTGCTAGCCTCTCACCTCAGCTTTTTTAGCAATGGCAACTTGGGCGGGTTATATGACCGCAAAAACACGGCTTCGCCCATCACTGTTAAAGCCGATGCCATTGGCAATTCACAAACCGTGCCGCTCGCTATCCTCATCGGTCAATCCACCGCCTCATTTGCCGAGGTATTTTCGGGTGCGTTGCAATATAACAAACGCGCCATCTTGGTCGGCCAACCCAGTGCAGGCAATATTGAAACCTTACGCCAACATGCTTTTGAAGATGGCTCGGTCATGTGGATCGCCGAACAGAGCTTTAGGTTGCCCAATGGCAATAATTGGGAAAATAAAGGGCTGACCCCAGATGTAAGCATCACGAAAGCCTGGGATGAATATACTTCGGACACCGACCCGATTATTTCTGCCGCTGTCGAAGCCTTAAAAAAATAACGCGACAATCAAAATATATTTCCACCCAAATTACCCTATTAAGCAGGGGCACGGTATGCTGTGCCCCTGCTTAATAGGGTAATTTGGCACATCTCTAGCACTCAATGAATTTAAGCATACCCAAACCCCAAAACACAAAATTAGGTATCGTTTACAGTTTAGCAGCTGGGCTAACATGGGCCATGACAGCCCCGGGCTTGCGCTATATGCTCAGCCAATATCAAATCCCTAGTCTAACTTTGGCGCTGTGGCGTGATATTTTTGTGGCGCTCGCAGCCTTCGCCGTCATTATTCTCATTCGCCCAGCCTTGTTGCGCGTAACAAGCAAAGAGCTGCGCGGCATGGCCTTTACTGGCATCATTTCAATCGGTATTTATCATGCCATCTGGACTGAATCGATACGACTCAATGGGGCTTCGGTGGCTTTGGTGCTGATTTATTTATATGTCATCATTGTCGCCATTGGCGCATGGGTGTTATGGCGTGAACCCCTTACCCCCATGCACATGGTTGCGGCGGTGCTTGCCATCATTGGCTCGGCGCTGGTGGTGAGAATTTATGACCCAGAAGCCTTACGCTTTAGCTGGCTTGGCATCTTGATCGGCCTGTCGTCAGCATTCGCCCAATCCGTTTTTGTCTTATATAACCAACACATCACGAACAGCGTCAATTCGTGGGCAGCCTTGGCATATACGTTTTTATTTGGCTCAATCACACTTTTATTATTGTGTCTTTTCACCCAACCGCTCAACACCATCGTCCCCGATCAGCCTTCGGCGCTCTTAAGCATCGCCTTTTTGGGCATTGGCCCCACCTTGTGCGGCTATGGTTTGTTTACAATGGCGCTCAAATATATCCCCGGCAAATTGGCTGGGCTAATCGCCATTATTGAAATTGTGTTGGCTGCGTTTATTTCGTGGTTATTTTTGGGCGAGATGCTCGAATCGTTACAAATCTTAGGCATCGGCTTGGTGATCATCGCCATTGTGCTGCCTAATTTGAAGCGTTAGGTAGCAGGTTGCAGAGTTGCAGGTTGCAAAGTAGCAAGTGACAGAGTGCCAAAGTTACAAATTACCACTTTGCAACCTGCAACCTTACAACCTGCCCTCTCCCCCCATGATTCCCAACATCCAAAACGCCCTACTCGCATGGTTTGCCCAACACAAACGCCATTTACCTTGGCGGCGTGAACCGCGTGACCCTTATCACGTCTGGCTCGCCGAAATCATGCTGCAACAAACCCAAGTCGCAACCGTGATCCCTTATTTTGAACGCTGGTTAAAGCATTTCCCCAGCCTTGCTCATTTAGCCCAGGCCAGCCAAGACGATGTGCTAAAACAATGGGAGGGCTTAGGCTATTATTCACGCGCCCGCAATTTGCACAAAGCCGCCCAAATGGTGCAAAATGAGCAAGCCGGGCAAATTCCAACGACAGTGGCTGGGTTACTGGCCTTGCCCGGCATCGGGCGTTATACCGCTGGGGCCATTGCCAGCCTAGCCTTTGGGCAAGATGCCGCGATTTTGGATGGCAATGTCAAGCGTGTGGTCAGCCGCCTGTATGCCCTATCCGCCGCAAGCGACGACGAGCTTTGGCAACATAGCGAGTCGCTACTACCCGCAGGCCATGCCGGTAAATTTAACGAAGCATTGATGGATTTGGGGGCCACCATCTGCACCCCGCGCGCACCAAACTGTATAGATTGCCCGTTAAAATTCGAGTGTATTGCCTATACAAAAGGCGCACCCGAAGCCTACCCAGCACCCAAAGCCCCAAAAGTTATTCCACACAAAAACCTCGTCACCTTATTATGCCGCAATCAAACTGCCCAATTTCTCATGCGGCAACGCCCGCGCCAAGGGTTACTTGGCGGCTTATGGGAGTTTCCCAGCGAAGAAATTTTTGATCTACCACAGCCACCACGCCGCCCATCCGATGCCCCAATTTTGGCACTAGCGACAGGGTTGATGGGCCAATTGGTCAGCGAAAACGCCAGCGCAAGCCTACACTATATCGGGCTGGTCAAACACGCCTTTACCCATTTTCGTATCACCCGCCACGTGGTGTTTGCCGACAATGTGCAACCCACCTTATACCCTGAAAATT
>CAZLOF010000203.1:266-4514 GCA_964560745.1 uncultured Thermoflexus sp. | reverse complement strand
GTTGGTGATGACGTCGCCGGTCTGCTCGTGGTGTTTGCCGATCATGTGCAACCCACTCTACACCCTGAAAATTATCGTTGGGTATCTGCCGACAACATTACAAAACTAGCCTTAACCAAAAGTGACTTGCGTATTCTTGAATTGTTGAACAGTATGTCAGTAGTCAGTAATCAGTAGTCAGATAAAGGTTTTCGCCAAACTTACTACTGACTACTAATTACTTCCCTCCTGCCCAACAACCGCATCCCATTTAAAGTAACCAGCAACGACGCCCCAACATCAGCCAACACTGCAAGCCACATTGTGCCAAGCCCCATCAGCACCAATATAAAAAATGCTAACTTGATGCCAATGGCAAAAACGACGTTGACCATAATCGTGCGCATGGTTGCCTGTGACAAACGAAACACAAATGGCAATGCACGAAGGTCATCTTGCATCAATACCACATCAGCGGTCTCCATAGCTTGAGCAGTGCCACTTGCCCCCATCGCAATGCCTACTGTCGCCGTCGCCAGTGCGGGGGCATCATTCACCCCATCGCCCACCATCGCCACATTGCCATACTGCCCCAATAATGCCTTGACCGCGTCTACTTTATCTTCGGGCAACAACTCGGCGCGAATGTCACTGACACCCACTTGCTGGGCAATATGTCGGGCTGTGCCAGCATTGTCACCCGTCAACATCACCAAATATTTACCCGCTTTTTTTAGTTGTGCCAATGCATCACGGCTACTTTGGCGCACCGTATCAGCCACCGTAATATAACCAGCAAACAGCCCATCTACACCCATCATTAGCGGGGTTTGGCCCAATTTTGAAACGGCCTCAACTTCATCACAGATCACACGATCGTGAGGGACTAATCGATCAAAATAGGCGTGGCTGCCAATGATAACGCTATGCCCAGCTACCTCACCCAACACGCCATTACCCGTAATAGCACTCACGTTGTCGGCGGCGGCATAACGATTGAATACCTGCCGCACCTCAGCCTGTTTAACCACCGCATGAGCCAATGGGTGTTGGCTGCGGCGCTCAACCGATGTTGCCAAGGCTAGCAAATCATCACACCATTCACAGGGTTGGGCCGCCGATAAACAAGCAACCGACTGCACCCGCACAACTTGAGGCTTGCCCATCGTCAAGGTCCCAGTTTTATCAAACGCAATCGCCTTGGTCTTATTTATCGCTTCTAAAACCGCGCCACCCTTCACCAAAACCCCATGTTTTGCCGCATTGCTAATGGCACTAATAAACGCCACCGGTGTGCTGACCACCAAAGCGCATGGGCAAGCCACCACCAACAATTCTAAGGCGCGATACAACCAGCCTTGTTCGCCCCAAAATGGCAGACCCAATGCCAGCGGTGGCACAGCCGCCACCAACATCGCCGCCAACACAACCACAGGCGTGTAATATTTTGCAAATCGGTCAACAAATTTTTGGGCGGGAGCGCGTTTCTCCTGCGCCTCTTCCACCATTTTGATGATGCGAGCCAGCGTGTTGTCTTTCGCCAGCCGCGTCACCTCAACCTCAAGCACCCCTTCGCCATTAATGCTGCCCGCGAACACGCTATCGCCCATGTGTTTTTCAACCGGCATACTCTCGCCCGTAATCGGCGCTTGGTTTAATTGCGATGTCCCCTTGCGCACCTGCCCATCCATCGCCACCTTTTCGCCCGGCCGCACCAACACCACATCCCCAATCACAATTTGGCCCACCGCCACCCGCTGCTCCTCAATGCCACAAAACGGGCAGGCCCCGCCGACATAACCGCCTTGCCCCAAATGTTCTCGGCAATCCATACACGGGCGCAGCACCATGGCCTCATTCGGCGCAACCGCCATCAAGCTTTGAATGGCACCTCTGGCCCGCACAGCGCTATAGCCTTCGAGCGCTTCACCGATGGCAAACAACACCATCACCAGCCCAGCCTCGGTGTATGCGCCAATCACCACCGCCCCCACCGCCGCAATCGTCATCAGCAAATTAATGCTAATTTCGTGGTTAATGGTCAATTGCCGCCACGCATTTCGCGCAATGGGCAGCCCCGCCACGCCCAAGGCCGCCAATGATGTCGCAGTGAATATTGGCAATTCAAGCGACAACCCCAAAATTGGCAAAATCTCATCCAACACCAACCCCGGCAACACCAGCAACAAACCAAGCAAGGCCAAGGCTGTTTCACGCCGAGCCAGCAAAAAATGAATAAACCCACGAATGCCACTGTAATTTGCCATTGCAGGCTTTTGCACAGCAACATCATCCTCTAAAATCGCGGTGTAGCCCAATTGTTTGACACGGGCTGCAATGATTTCTGGCTCAACTTCACCCCCGACCTTCAATTTTGCATTGTGATACGTCAACGTGCAGGTCGTTACACCATCTAGCTTCGCCACACCAGTTTCAATCGATTTTGCGCAGTTGGCGCAATCCATGCCGGTAATGTTGAAGGTTGTAGACATTCTGTTTAAATTCTAAATTTGCACCCGCCGCAACCTTAGCGAATTGCCTACCACAAACAACGAGCTAAATGCCATCGCACCTGCCGCCAAAATGGGGCCATATTGGGCAAAAACGCCAGCAATGGCGACCGGAATCAAAATCACATTATAGAAAAACGCCCAAAACAAGTTTTGGCGGATACCGCGCACAGTTAGGGCGCTAAGGCGAATGGCTTGGCTGACCTTGCGCAAATCGCCCGAAATTAGGGTGACATCTGCGGCTTCCATCGCCACATCGGTACCAGTGCCAATGGCAATGCCGACATCGGCTTGAGCCAACGCTGGCGCATCATTGATGCCATCGCCCACCATCGCCACCGCCGCAGGGGGAGAATTGAAAATTGAAAATTGAAAATTAAAAGTTGAAGTAGGACGGAAATTTTTCATTTTCAATTTTTCATTTTCAATTTGTTCGGCTTTCTCACTCGGCAACACATCGGCCACAACCCCATCAACACCGGCTTGGGCGGCGATGGCTTGGGCGCTCACGGCATTATCGCCAGTCAACATCAGCACACGCACACCATCGGCCCGTAATTGCGCTACGGCTTCGGCGCTACTGGCTTTAATTGTGTCGCTCATGGCAATAAGGCCAGCCAACTGATTGTTAATCGCCACAAACATGGCCGTTTTGCCCTGCGCTTGCAACGCCGCCACCTGCGACTGGGCCGCAGCAGTCACCTCAACGCCGTGCTGCTGCATCAACCGCGCATTGCCAATGCTCAATTGCATATTTGACACATAGGCCGTGATGCCCTTGCCCGGCAAGGCCAAAAAGCTTTGCGCTGGCAACAATGCTACACCTTTTGCCTCAGCCGCCCGCACAATCGCTTGGGCCAAGGGGTGCTCACTCGGCTTTTCGGCAGAGGCGATCAATTGAAGAAGATTTTGGATTTTGGATTTTGGATTTTGGATTTCATTTTTATCCTTAGAATCTAAAATCCAAAATCCAAAATCCAAAATATCAGTCACAACCGGCTCACCATTGGTGATGGTGCCGGTTTTGTCAAGCACAACGGTTTTGATCTCGGCGGCGCGTTCGAGGGCAGCGCTATTTTTAAACAGAATGCCATTTTCTGCCCCCTTGCCCATGCCCACCATAATGGCCGTTGGGGTGGCAAGCCCCAACGCACAGGGGCAAGCAATCACCAACACGGCAATGGCATTGATTAACGCTGTTTCGAGTGGCGCACGCCCAATCAACAGCCAACCCAAAAACGTCAGTGCAGCCACAATCAACACCGCAGGCACAAAGATGGCCGAAACTTTATCAGCCAAGGCCTGAATGGGCGCTTTGCTGCCCTGGGCTTGCTCAACCAACCGCACAATATTGGCGAGAGCGGTGTCTTTGCCAATTTTATTGGCCTCAAATTTCAAAACACCCTCTTTGTTCACCGTTGCACCAATCACGGCATCGCCCGGCTTTTTATCACGCGGCATACTCTCGCCCGTAATCATGCTTTCATCAACCGCGCTGCGGCCTTCGATCACAATGCCATCGGTGGCAATACGCTCACCCGGCTTGACCAAAATCACATCACCAATTTGAATTTGGTCAATGGCAATTTCGATTGTGTCAGGGGTTAGGGATTGGGGATTATGGATTAGGGATTGGGATTGTTCATGAGTCACGAATCACGAGTCATGACTCGTGATTCGTGACTCGTGACTTATCCTTAATCCCCAATTCCTAATCCCTATTACATCAACCCCGGTAATTGCATTCCGCCTGTAATGC
>CAZLOF010000203.1:0-256 GCA_964560745.1 uncultured Thermoflexus sp. | reverse complement strand
TTTTTTTTTTTTTGTGGGGGGGGGGGGGGGTGGGGGGGGGGGGGGTTGAGGGTTGAGGGTTGGAGAATCCTTAATCCCTATCCCCTGCCCCCTGCCCCCTGCCCCCTGCATTACCTTATTTGCGGTCTTAGGGCGCAACGCCATCAGGCTTTTAATGGCAGCACTGGTGCGGCCTTTGGCAAGTGACTCAATATATTTGCCAATGCTGATGAGTGCCACAATCATGGCGGCGGTTTCAAAATAGACATGACCGCTA
>CAZLOF010000202.1:0-7964 GCA_964560745.1 uncultured Thermoflexus sp. | reverse complement strand
GTTGATGGCAGGCTTAGTTGGGGCTATTATGGTTGCAGGTAAATTAACCAAGCCCAATAGGCAAATAAGTTAAATTTTGCCGACAAGGTATCTTCTTAACTTCGCCAAAAACACTATCCCGTTAGCCCCTATGGGGCTAACGGGATAGTGTTTTTGGCATTACATTTTTTAAATCGCCACTGTTTTCTGATCGACTAGCCCATGATTAGGTTTGTCGATCCGATGTAATTGCCCGCATAAACTTTTTAGTCACTTCAGTAGGATTTGTGATCGCCGTGCCAACCACAACCGCAAATGCCCCCGCCTCAAAAGCAGCTGCTAACTGCTCTGGCGTATGAACACGCCCTTCGCAAATTACTGGTGTTGCGATGCGTTGCGCCAATTCGCGCAATAAGATCAAGTCTGGGCCATGATGACTGACGTGCCGAGTGCGATGGGTATAACCCGACATGGTGGTCGCCACAATATCGGCTCCAGCAGCAGCCGCCATCAAGCCTTCATCCAGCGTATCAATATCGGCCATCACCAAACACCCCAACTCGCGCTTAATCTGGTCAATCAACGCTTCGGGCGATAAGCCGCCTTTACGCGCTTGATGGGTGGCATCCAACGCCACAATATTTGCCCCTGCGGTCACCACATCTCGTGCCGCTTGTAACGTGGGGGTAATATAAACCGGCCATGCTTCGCGTTGCTTATAAATGCCAATAATTGGGCGCTGGGTTATTTGGCGAATGGCGCTTACGTCTGCCGGGCCATTGGCCCGAAAACCAACAGCCCCCCCTATCTCAGCTGCTGCGGCAAAAGCCGCCATAAATTGTGGCCCATACATCGGGTTACCCTCATTGGCCTGACATGACACAATTAACCCACCCTGAATGGCTTGAAGTATTGAGTTCATCATTTAAGCGTTTGGAAGCATCTCCTCCGATTTTGCGCGACGCACCCGTCGCCAAATTCGATATGAAACATAAGCCATAAAAACCACAAACAGCAAAAAGATCGCTGGCAAAAAAATCGCCAACAACGATGCAACTGTCGAGGTCAAATCCTCAAAAAAACTAACGACGGGCGTTCCTACGCCCAGCGTTGTCGTTGTAACAACCGGTCGCGCAATTGTCTTGGTAGCATGAACGCCTGTCGCCAACACCAAACCCGCGATTAAAGCCAAGGTCGGGCTAGCCTCGCCAATAACACCGCTATTAGCAGCAAAAAGCAATGCCCCTGCCGTTGGGCGAACAAAAGTTTGGATAATGTCATTCACATGATCAGCACCCGGCACTTTATCCACCACAAATTCGATCAAACCCAACACCACCAACGCCCCAATTGCCCACCAACTGGTGATCACATCATAAGGCTGCGTGAGGGTAATCACCCCCATCCGCCCCAACACCGCCACAATAAACAATGGGATATAAGCATTTAACCCCGCCGAACCTGCTAAACCAAAGGCCGAAATAATACTTGCAACTGCCATCTAAACTCTCCTGCTTAAATAAAATTTCAACGATTAACCACTTAATAAAGTTTCGCTAATTGCATTTCAATTTAAGTCACAACTATTAAAAACCTAAACCACTAAAGGATATCCCAAGTTTGATAATCCTCTCACCAATCTCTTTTTCCAATTCATCTATTTTTTTGAGATTTGTATCATGAACAATACGAATACAGTCTCGCAATTGTTCCAAACTAAAAGCCCCATACTTCTCCATTCCAATATTTTCAAAAAATCTAGAGAAGATTTTCAAGTTTCCATCTTTATCCTTCTCTATATAAGCATCATCTTCCGAAAATAAATCTAACTCATTGTGAGCAATGTATTTACTTCTAACTTGCATAATGAAGTCATGCCACTTTTCTTCTTGTGATCCTATACTAAAAAAATCTTTAGGGTTAAGCCTTGTTTTACCTTCAGTGGAGAGAAACCATCGAGCGTAAACAACTATTGCAAATAAGACCCCTGCTTTAATATAATGCAATTCCATAGCAAACGACGAGTCATCTGGAGCTAAAGTAAAAACCAAATCTCTCTCTTTAAGCTCAGACAGTTGATTAGATCGGGCTTCTCTATGACCTATCGCATTTTCTACAAATTGAAAAGCAAGTCTCAAATTTCGATTAATGGTGTGAAAATTTCTATACTTCTTGACCAACCTAACGCTAACTTGATCGCTTCCTAATTCAGGTATATCCATCAAATTAACATACAAAGAATCAGCTTTTTTACTTTGGTCAAATAAAGCTCGTTTAATTTCCTTGTCTAATATTTCCATAGCTATCTCATCACCTATCAAATCATTATCGAACAAATTGCAAAGCGGTATAAAAAAAGTGCAGTGTAAAATAATCGTACAGACAGAATCATATTCTAACAAATCTAGGCGAATTTTCAACCTCGTCTTGTGTAGTTATCATGCAAGAATTATCACGTCGGCTATCAAGAAAACGAGCGCTGTTTAGTTTGCTCATCGGCATCATTTTGCTTACCATCCCATGCTATTTGGTTGGCATTGGGCTATATGTCATTCGCCGTGACCAGCCTGTGCCAACCCCAACTGCCACGATCACACCGATGCCAACCTTGACCTTTACGCCACCTCGCCCAACCCTACTACCAACCGCTACGTTTGGGACAATTCCAAATCAACCAACCATTCCACCTACCCGATTGCCAGCTACCGCAATTCCAGTCTCGCCCCCAACCGCCATCCCAATCGTGACGATTGCGCCGAGCAACACCCCGCTGCCGCCTTCGGCCACCGTTGCAGCCCCAACCGCCACAACAATTGTGCCCAGCAGCACATTTACGCCACTGCCGCCGACAATCACATCGACAGCCGTGCCAATTGTTTTGCCAACAACCACCGTCGCAACAGTAGCCCCCGCAACCGCGACGGCACAACCAACAATTGCCCCAACCGCCATCACGCCGCCCACGGCAACCGCAGTGCCAGTTGGGCCAACCAACACCGCTGTGCCACCAACCGTAAAACCAAGCAGCACCCCCATTCCATTACCCACCGTAACGGCCAAACCACAGCCTTAATACTTATGAAACTAACACATCGCATCCGCCGCAGCACCCTTACTGAACAAGCCGCCCCATTGCTTTTAATGTTACATGGCTTTGGCAGCAATGAGGCTGACCTAATAGGGCTTGCACCCTATCTCGATCCACGTTTCACTATTGTCAGCGCCCGTGCCCCCTATACCTTGGGGGTTGGCAGTTACGCATGGTTTGAACTGCAATTCTCGACACAAGGTCAAGTGGTTGGGCGCAATATGCAGCAGGCCGACAGCAGCCGCGTCAGCATTGCCGAATTTATCGGCGAAGTGGGGCAAACCTATAACACTAACCCCAAACAGGTTTATTTAATGGGTTTTAGCCAAGGCGCAATGATGAGCGCCTATGTGGCGCTGACCCGCCCCGAATTATTGGCCGGGGCGGTATTAATGAGCGGCAGTGTTTTGCCCGAATGGCAACCCACAGCCAGCGCCGCGCTCGCCCTACAACAGCTACCGATGATTGTGACACACGGCACTGAAGATACCGTATTACCCATTCATCATGGGCGTAATAGCCAGAAAATACTCTCAGCGTTCAATGTGCCGCTTGAGTATCATGAATATGAGATGGGGCACACCATTAGCGAAGAAAGCTTGAGTGATATTGACCTGTGGCTGACGCGCCACCTTGATAAATAAGGCTAACGCCCTTCATAGCCCCGCAAAATCGCCAGCCACATGTTAGCGGTCGCATTTTGCCCTGCCGCATTTAGATGGCACGTATCGTGACGAAACTCGTTACCGAGGTTATCAGTATTTGGCCCAGCCCAAATACGTTGGTCGTGATTCACCAAATTGCTTTGCGCCCCTTGAATATCATTGTTGGGGCCATATTGCCCACAACGTGAGGCTACCGAAACAAATACCGGCGCATCGACCCCCAATTCGCGGATGCCACGCAACATATTGCGAAAACGCAATTGGTAATCGGCATAGCCGATCTTCAACGCGTTGTCCGATTCGCCATGATGCCACAGCAAATGGGTAAAACGCCAGCCACGCTGATTTACATCCTTCACCGCCGATTCAATTTGCTTAAACAGGGGCATTTCAGGAACCCATTGCCCGATCTCGGTGCCACCAAACGACACCGGCACAAACACCACTTCATCATAAATATTGGCGGCAATTAATTGATCGCCCAAGCGCGTCCATACGCTGCCGCCTTCGCCTTGCGCCCCGCGCAATGGGTCTACGGCGGCGGTTAAGTTGCCATAACGCAAATTAAACACACCCGCCCGCGAGGCATAGCGCACATCGCCATAATTACCGGCGTTCGATTGCCCAAAAACCAAGGCCACCATCCGCCGTTTTGCGCCTGAACCCGTTGTGGCTGGCACACTCGTCGCTGTTGGCGGCATTGTCGTTGGGGTATTTGCAACCACAGTATTTGTCGGCTTAGGTGGCAATGGCGTTACAGTCGGCAGCGGGGCTGCGGTTGGCAGGGCGGTCGCAGTTGGCAAAGGGGACACACTCGTTGCAGTTGCTGATACAACAACAATCGTCGGGGTGAATGTTGGCGGCAAGCGTGTTGCAGTTGGGGCTAACGTCGGCAGCGCTGTGACAGATGGGGCAATCGTTGAGGTCAAAGTGGGAACAATCACCGTTGGCGCAGCCACCGTCGGCAACACAGTTGGGGGCAAGGTGGGCAATACAGTCGCTGCCAAAGCCACATTACTTTGCACCACGATTGCGCTTGGCGCAAGTGTTGGCGGCAAACTTGTAGCAGTTTTTGGGACAGCACAAGCACATAAACACAAGGCCAATGTCGCCATCAATACACGCTTCATATCAGCCCCTCATCGTCATCACTGCGCCAATTTTTACGCTTTACAGGGTCAGCCAGCACAGGCGCATCAACCATCAAGGCGGCAATAGAGGCCTCATAATCGATGGTTTTCACCACAACCGGCATCGGCACAGCATGACCCATCAGCAAGGCTTGTTGCTTGCTATCGAGCGCCGCCAACACACTGCGCAATTGTTGCGCCCCGTGAATGCCAGTAAACACGGCGTTAATATCGCGCTCATCACTTAAGGCACAGGTGATGCGAGTGCCAATCTGCGACATCACTTCGCTATCAATTTGGCTGGGGCGTTGGTCAACAATCATCAATGTCACGTTATATTTGCGCAATTCGCGTGCAATCACGCCAAAAATCGTGTGTTGCACCACATCCGGCTCAAGAAATTTATGGGCCTCTTCGATCACAATCACCAAACGACGCGGGTCAACCCCGCTACCGCCTTCAAATGCCTCTTTCAAATCGACATAACGCTCATGAATACGCCGCGTTAAAAAATTAGCCACAAACACATAGGCCGGCAAATCATTGCCATAACGCCCAAATTCAACGACCACACTTTCGCCACGCGCCAAATACCCCAAAATCCGCTCGGCATAATTATCAGCCGCCCGCTCGCGCAAAAAATCCATCTTGTGCAACAAACGGCCTAGCTTACGTTGAATGGCAAAATAAGTGCTTTCAGTGATCTTACTCCCATCAAATAATTTCTGAATATCATCATCCGCCTCATCTGCCATCAATTTTTTCAGCCAATCATGCGGAAAACGATGTTTGAGGGTAAATAAAGCGTTGGTTTGCACATCGCTTAGCCCCAACACCGCCTTCAAAGACTCAAGGTCTTCGGGCGTAATTTGATCATAGCCAATTTGCATGGCAAATTCGGGGGTGCTGCCACGGGTGCGTGATGATTTTTCATCTAATGTCACAATGATAACCTTACGCGCAATCGCTGGAATCTTCTTAAGCGCATTCAGTCGGCGATTACGATCCCCTTTTAAGGTATAACCATAATCATTGTGCATATCAAAAATCAGTGCCGAAGCCACATCTTGCTTAATGGCGCTGGCCAACAATGGCACGGTGAGAAAGGTTTTACCAGTGCCACTACGCCCAAAAATCGCGGTGCTGCGCTCCATCAATTTATCTAAATTAATGTTAATCGCCAATTTTTCATCTTCGAGCGAACTGCCAATTTTGTATGATTTCTCGACCTCACCGGTTTGGGCGCTGGCATCACCGGCAAAAATTTGGCGAACTTCTTCGGCAGTAGCACGAAAAACGGTGGTGAAATGGGCTGGCACCGTTTTAACTGGGCGCATACTGCCATCTTTTTCAAGCGTCAACATAGGTTGCACATGCAATACGCCAAATACCGCCGTGCCGCTATAAATCTGCGCCATCAATTTATTGTCTAATGCTGGCGGGTTATTGCGAATATTGCGATCAGCCGCCTCTAATTTAATGTCGGTAATTAAGCCAAAAAATTTGCGCTCAGTTTGGCCTTGCACGGTCACATATGAGCCAACGGCCAAGCCTTCGATCAAGGTATCGCGGTCAAGTTTCACATCCAGCCCTTCGGCCAATGAGCCACCGACCACAATACCCAATCGCTGTGGAGGGGCTTGGTCATCGAGACCAAAAAACTGGTTCGGAAAAGTTTGTTCTGCCATTCAAAATATGTTAAGAGTCGATATCTTAGGGTTAAGAAGTTAATTTTAATGCCTCAGTTAACGTCTCCATATCCCATTGGATGAGTTTTGCAACTTCATCAGGTTTTACACCTGCCGCTAATAATCTTTGGGCAATTTTTATCTGTGCTAATCGCTCGCCTTCTTGCCGACCTTCTTGCCGACCTTCTTGCCGACCTTCCTCGCGACCCTCCCGATAGGCTAATTCACGCGCTCCTCGCTCGTCTTGTATTCTAATCCCACGCATTTCATACGCATCCATCTCATCTTGTGTCCATGTAAATTGATTCGCAACCTCATATGCACTTTGCAAACCACTTTCATTGCTAACCTGAGGCAAAATACGTAAGTCGCCAGCATACTTAATAAAAAATATCCATTTATCAAGAATATCAACCAATTCGGTTTCCAGCTTGTTAAATTTTGGCAATTCGATAAAGTTAAATTCCAAATCCTTCAATTCTTGTTTACAGGTCGCAGTATTGATAAGCAAATGCCTTGTCAAATAATGATCGCCTTCAAATTCGTCAAAATCTAAAATGCCAATAAATATTACTTGATTGAGTTTTGGATATTCATCACCTCGCGCTATCTGACTCGCATAAGCCTTGCTAAGATAATAAGTAAAGCGTTTGCGCACATGTGGCAAGCGTGCCACTTGCATTTCGACAATAAACGTAATACCCAATTTATTTTGCGCTCGCACATCGAGAATCGTCTCTTTCAACAACTCTATTTTCGGCGCTTGATATGGGTTAAGGATGGTAATATCTTCAATCTCATTTTTGCCATGCAAGTCTAATACTGCATTGAGAAAAGAAATCAAAATCTCTTTATGTTGTTCATTACCAAAAATCTTGCGAAAAGCAACATCGTTTCTCGGGTCAGCAAATCGAACCATTATCATGCCCTCCATTTATTTGCGCTATGCCGATTAAGCATCGTTTGAGATCAGCGAAAATCTCTGAAAGACTTTTCTGCATAGCTATATTATTTTACTTGCTAGACTTGATACAATCTTAACCATCACATGAACATTTTTAACCGCTTTTTAGCCGTAATCGGATTAATCATTATTGCGCTGGTCGGTGCATTTGCGCTTATTTTCCCATCATGGACGCTGGCATTTATGCATAGCGCAGCTGATGCTGGCCACAATTTATTTGGTGAAACCACATGGGTCTTGCGTCAAATCATCCGCACCATCGCTGCCATTTTGTTTTTAGGGCTAATGGGGTTACTCGTTTGGCTTGAATTGCGCCAACCCAACCAAAAAACAGTCGAAGTGACCAACGCCAGCGGCGGGCGGGTTCGTATCGCCTCAAACGACATTCAACAACGCCTCACCCGCGAAGTTGAAAACCTCAACGGGGTTATTTCAGCTAAAGTCACGGTC
>CAZLOF010000201.1:0-8001 GCA_964560745.1 uncultured Thermoflexus sp. | reverse complement strand
ATCGTTGCCAGCGGGGGCAAACGCTTGCGCCCGCAAATTTCATTGCTGGTGGCGGGCATGTTCGGCAAACAAGACCTGCGGGCCGCCATCGATGTGGCGAGCGCCGTCGAGATGCTACACACAGCCACCTTGGTGCATGACGATCTGATCGATGGGTCATTGGTGCGGCGTGGGGCCGCCACCTTAAACGCGGCCTGGACCCCCGCCGCCACCGTCTTAACTGGCGATTTTTTATTTGCCTTCGCCGCCGGGCTGGCCTCACGCGCCAATAGTGTGCGGGTGATGAGTATTTTCTCTGAGACCTTGGGCGTGATTGTGGGCGGCGAATTGCGCCAACAATTTACCGACTGGGCGCGCCGCCGCACCCGCGAAGATTACACCGAGCGCATTTATGCCAAAACCGCCTCGATGTTTGTATTGGCGGCGACGGCTGCGGGGGTCGTAGCGGAGGCCAGCGAAGCTCAAATTACGGCACTCAATCAATATGCCCGTCATCTTGGTTTGGCGTTTCAAATCATGGATGATGTGCTCGACTTCACCGGCGAACAAGCCACTGTCGGCAAACCGGTCGGCAGCGACCTGCGGCGCGGCCTCATCACCTTGCCCACCATTTGCTATATCGAGGCCAACCCCGATGACCCGCTCTTACCCTGCGCCCTCGAAGGCAATTGCAGTGGCGAAACCTACGCCCAGTTGGTCAAACGCATCCGCGAATCAGCCGCCATCAAAATCGCCGTCTCCGAGGCCAGCACCTTGGCAAATGAGGCCAAACGCCATTTAGCCAACTTCCCCGATAGCGCCTATCGCAACGCCCTCGCCGCCATCGCCGATTTCACCGTCGCCCGCACAACCTGAAATTAATGGTTAATGGTTAATGGTTAATGATACAAATTAATCATTAACCATTAACCATTAACCATTAACCATTCATTCGTGATTTCGATTCTCATCGTTAATTGGAATGTGCGCGATTTGTTGCGGGCGTGTTTGGTGTCGCTGCGCACTTTTGCAGCAAGCACACACTCACAGCACATCGTGGTGGTCGATAACGCCTCATCTGACGGCACAGTCGAGATGCTGCACAATGAGTTCCCAGAGGTGCATTGCATCGCCAATACCAGCAATCGCGGTTTTACCGGCGGCAATAACGATGGGCTGGCCTGGATCGAAAAAAATCGTCAATCCTCAATCCTCAATCCTCAATCCGATTATGTGTTGCTGCTCAACCCCGACACCGAAGTGACCGCCGGGGCCTTAGATGCATTGTTGGCCTATGCCGATGCACACCCAGATGTTGGCGTGGTTGGGCCACAACTACGCTATCCCGATGGCAGCATCCAGTCATCGCGGCGGCGCTTCCCCACCCTATTCAGCGCCATGATCGAAAGCACGTGGCTACAAGCCTTATTGCCCAGCCGCTGGCTGGATGGGTTTTATGTGCGCGACCGCGCCGACGACCAAACCAGCGTCGTCGATTGGGTGATGGGGGCTGCCATGCTCGTCCGTCATTCTGCCTATGCGAAAGTCGGTGGTTTAGACGAACACCATTTCTTTATGTATTCCGAAGAATTGGATTGGTGTCGGCGCATCGTGCAGGCGGGTTGGCACGTGGTTTATCATCCGGCGGCTGTCGTCATCCATCACGAGGGCCAAAGCAGCCAACAAGTCTCGGCCCGCCGTATGCGCTATTTCAACCGCAGCAAAGTGCGCTATTTTGCCAAACATCACGGCGCGGCCCAAGCGGCCCTATTACGCAGCACATTACAAGCCCAGTTTTTGTGGCAAATGGGGCTTGAGGCTGCCAAATGGCTGCTCGGTCATCGCCGCCCGTTGCGGGCCGAGCGTCTGCGGGCTTATTGGGCGGTCATTTGTGGAATGGGGAGTAGGGAATAGGGATTAAACGGTGAGTCACGAGTCACGAGTCATAAGTCATAGCTCATAACTTGTGACTCGTGACTCATGACTCATGATTTATGCTTTATCCTCAATCCCCAATCCCCAATCCCTATTCCCTCTTCCCCATTCCACAATCCCCTATTCTCAACTTGCATTAAAATTCGGGCATGGATATCAAGATTGAAGCGCTTACTGCAAGCCAACTCAAAACCCCCGATTTCAAAAACCTCGTATTTGGACGCACATTCTCGAACCGTATGTTCACCCAAAAATGGACACACGATAAGGGCTGGCACGATGCCACGATTGGCGCTTATGGCCCAATTTCGCTCGATCCATCCACCTCGGTGCTACATTACGCCCAAGAAATCTTCGAGGGCACCAAGGCCTATCGCCGCCCCGATGGTGGGGTCAACCTGTTTCGCCCTTGGGAAAACGCCGCCCGTTTTAACAATTCGGCCTTGCGTATGGGCATGGCGACAGTCGATATCGAATCGCATGTCGATGCCATTGCGCAGTTGGTGCGGCTAGAGCAAGATTGGGTTCCCGCCGCAGAAGGCGGCGCATCGCTTTATATTCGCCCCACCATGATCGCCACCGAGGCAGCGCTGGGGGTGCATGTCTCCGATAGTTTCTTACATTACATCATCGTTGGCCCCACCGGCGCTTATTTTGCGGGTGGATTCAAGCCAATCTCGGTGTTGATCTCGGATCAATATGTGCGAGCCGTGCGCGGCGGCGTTGGTGCAGCCAAAACCGGCGGCAACTACGCTGCCAGCTTGTTGGCGGGGGCCGAAGCCGGCAAACTGGGTTATGGGCAAGTATTGTGGCTAGATGCGCTTGAACGCCGCTATGTCGAAGAAGTCGGTGGCTCGAATATCGCCTTTGCCTACGGCAACCACATCATCACCCCAGAGCTATCGGGCAGCATTTTGCCCGGCATCACCCGCAAATCTGTTTTACAACTCGCGCCTGACATCGGTTATACCATGAGCGAAGAAAAGATCGACGTGTATGATTTATTGCGCGATATCGAATCGGGAGAAGTGACCGAGGCCTTCGGTATCGGCACCGCCGCCGTCATCACCCCCATCGGACGCTTTGGTTATGCTGGCAAAGATTACACGGTCAGCAATGGCGTGGCTGGGCCGGTGTCGCAACACCTGTTTAAGGCACTCACCGACATTCAATATGGTCGCGTGGCAGACCCTTATGGCTGGACGATGAAAATTTAAGCGTATCTTCATAGATGTCATGTCGAAATCAGGCTATGGCTTTTGGTGGCAGGGGCTTTGCCCTGCTACCAAAAGCCATAGCGTGATTTCGAATCGATAGTGAAATCGGCCTACGCCTCAATCGCCGCCCGCAACGAACCGACATCTAAATTACGACCCGACAACACCAAGACCACCGTCTGCCCAGTAAAACGGGGAGCATAACGCAAGATGGCAGCCAAAGCCGCCGCGCCAGCCCCCTCAACGATGATGGCATGTAAACGCACCAAATGCCCAATCGAAGTGATCAGGGCTTGCTCACTCACCAACAACATCTCATCGACCCGCTGTTGCATAATGTCAAACGCCATCGGCACCGGCCCAGTGGTGGCGATGCCACCCGCAAACGAGGTGGTGGGTCGATGCACAATTTGCTTTTGCCGCATCGATTCGGTTACAGCGGGTGCAGCCTCAGATTGCACCCCAATGATATGCGGCGGTGCAGCCTCATTTTGAGCCGCCACACCAGCGACGGCAATGGCACACCCAGCAATAAAATTGCCGCCACCCACTGGCACTAATATGGCTTGAGTGCGCGGCAAGTCTTGCATAATCTCTAAACCCACCGTGCCAGCCCCCGCCATAATCCAAGGATCCTCGCCGTCTTCAAGATATAACAGCCCTTCACGCGCCGCCATTTGCCGGGCAATTTGGCAACTATCGCCCCAATCGGTGCCCTCAATCACCACACGCGCCCCCGCGTTTAGCATATTATTCAGCTTAATTTCGGGCGTACCGACCGGCACCACCACCGTGCAAACCCCATTCACCCGCCTCGCCGCCCACGCCATCGCCGCACCATGATTGCCAGTGCTGGCGCAAATTAACCCTTGGGCAATTTGGGCTGGGCTGAGTTGCAACACGCAAGCCAATGCGCCCCGTGCTTTAAATGAGCCGATCTCGGCAAAACACTCACACTTCAGCCACACATCAGCCCCGCTTAGTTTGCTAAGCTGGGGTGAATGGATGACGGGCGTGCGCAGTAAATAGCGCGATAACAGTGCTTGCGCCTGACGAATATGCTCGAAAGTAGGAATAGACACGCTCATGATCGATACACCACCCGACCGGCTTGCATCACCAACGCCACTTTGCCCAACGCCGCCATATCGGTCAATGGGTCGCCATTCACCAAAATACAATCGGCTTGTTTGCCTGCCACAATGCTGCCAACGCTGGCTTGCACACCCAACAATTCGGCAGCGCGTGAAGTTCCGGCCTTAATCGCATTCATTTTGCTCAAACCGCGATCATGCAAAATGCGTATGTCGCGCCACAAATGGCTGGGGTAAATACACGGTTCGCCACAATCGGTACTCGCTACCACATTAACACCGATGCGAATGGCTTCTTCGCACGACCACCAATGTTTGTCACGAATGTGCAACATGCGGCTACGAAATTCGGGGGTGAGATCGTCACGTTCAAGTGTAATCTCGGTCACGGCTAAGGTTGGGGTGAGGGTGACATTGTTGTCGCGCAGACTACGAATGGCATCGGCATCGGCCAAAAAGGCGTGCTCGACGCTATCGACCTTGGCGCGGGCCGAGCGCGTCACCGAAACCGAATTTTGGGCGTGGCTAAAAATACGCAGTCCGCGCCGCCGGGCCTCGCCTACCAACATGTTAATCTCGTCTTGGGTCAATTCTTCAACCGCGGCTTCGGGGCCGGTCAGCATGGCGGCCTCGCTCGCCACAATTTTAATCACGTCGGCCCCGTCGCGCATTTGCGCCCGCACCGCCTTTTGCAGACCATCCATGCCATCGGCCTCGACCCCAAAGGTAATGCCATGCCCACCCGTGATCGTAATTGCACAACCCGGCGCGAGCAAGCGCGGGCCGGGCACAAGCCCTTTGGCGATAGCATCACGCAGCAAAAAATTGAGCTGACGCGGCGCACCGGCATCGCGCACGGTCGTCACACCGGCATACAGGCCGTCTCGCGCTGTGCGTGCCGCGCGCAACATCGTCATGCCAACTGGCTCGGTAGCAATTTGGGTAAAAGGGTCTTTGGCCCAAGGGTCGAGGGTGTAATGGGCATGGCAATCGATGAAACCGGGTAACAAGGTGTAACCCGCACCCGATATCAGCGTGGCCTCTGCCGCGTGTCGCTCGCGGGTCGGTTCAATGGCCCTGATCTTGCCATTGTCGATCAGCACATCGACATGTTCACTGGCTCGGTCGGCAATGCCGTCGATAAGACGGCAGTCATGAAATATTGTTAACATATATTGGCTATTGTAAACGGCAATGTAATACATTCAAATTTCGCCGATTTCACCATATTAGCCCCGGTAGGCTAATATGGTGAAATCGACATGTGTTTTTTATAACATTATCAAGTTAATCAAGTCGGCAAAAACATTAAGTTGCGCTGAGACCGCCTTGTTTTTTTCATCTTGATTAAGCTATAATTCCGGCGCTAAAAATTAGCAGTGTCTAGGAGAGAGTGCTATGCCAATGTATCAATACGCCTGCCCAGATTGTGGCGTTAGTTTTGAAAGAAAGCAAAAATTTACAGACGAACCGATAAAAGTATGCCCAACTTGCCAGAAAACAAAGGTTTATCGCGTCATCAACCGTGTTGCGGTTACATTTAACGGTAGCGGGTTTTACGTCAACGATAGCAAATCGTCGAGCAGCACCCTACCTGTTGCGCCGAAACCAGCCACTGAAACCGGTGATGCAAGCGCCGAGACCAAAGAAAACAAGGGCGCCAACAACGAAACAAAAGCCAGCGAGAGCAGCACAGCAAGCAGCAACGACAGCAAAGCCAGCGAGCCAGCTAAGACCGAGAAAACCGAAAAACCAGCCGCCGCGCCTGCAAAATCAGGCTAAATTCTGCGGTTACTATCAATATCAAAAAAAAAACGGGTTTCTGTGACAGAAACCCGTTTTTTTGTCGCGGAGCGCCATATTCGCGCTAGGGGTTACATACGAAAAACGCCATAATCGGTTTTGCCGCCGGGTGCTTGGGCGCAAGTCGCCAGCGCCAGCCCCAACACCGTGCGGGTTTCGGCAGGGTCGAGAATGCCATCATCCCACAACCTCGCGGTCGAGTAATAAGGTGAGCCTTCATGCTCATATTTGTCGAGAATGGGTTGTTTGAAAGCCGCCACCTCTTCGGCGGTCATGAGGGTCCTTTTCTGGCGTGCGAGCTGATCTTGTTTGACGGTTGCCAAAACATTCGCGGCCTGTTCGCCACCCATCACGCTAATGCGGGCATTGGGCCACATCCACAAGAAGCGCGGTGAATAGGCCCGCCCGCACATGCCATAATTGCCCGCCCCAAACGAGCCGCCGATAATGACCGTGAGCTTGGGCACTTGGGCATTGGCAACGGCGTTGACGAGTTTGGCCCCATCTTTGGCAATGCCGCCATTTTCATAGGCTTTGCCGATCATAAAACCAGTGATATTTTGTAAAAATAACAGTGGAATGCCCCGAGCGCAACACAATTGCACAAAATGCGCACCTTTTAATGATGATTCGCTGAATAAAATACCATTGTTTGCCAAAATACCGACCGGATATCCTTGTATTTGGGCAAAGCCGCACACCAGCGTTTCGCCATAGCGGGTCTTAAATTCGCGGAATTGGCTGCCATCGACCAAACGAGCGATTACTTCGCGCACATCGTAACTGACGCGAAAAGTGCTGGGCAAGATGCCATATAAATCAGTGGCAGGGTAAAGCGGTTCTTCAACCTTTGCTTTTAGGCTTTGCAAATCGGGTTGGCGCGACCATTGCAAATCGGCCACAATGCCACGCAACAGCGCCAGCGCGTGTTCATCATCTTCGGCAAAATGATCGGCCACACCCGATTTGCGGGTATGCACATCGGCCCCGCCCAACTCTTCGGCGCTGACATCTTCGCCAGTGGCAGCCTTAACCAACGGCGGGCCCCCCAAAAAGATAGTGCCAGTGCCTTTAACGATAATGGTTTCGTCGCTCATGGCTGGCACATAAGCCCCGCCAGCGGTACAACTGCCCATGACACAGGCAATTTGGGGGATGCCTTTGGCGCTCATGGTGGCTTGGTTATAAAAAATGCGCCCAAAATCATCGACATCTGGAAAAACTTCATCTTGCAAAGGCAAAAATGCGCCGCCGCTGTCAACCAAATAAATACACGGCAAACGGTTTTCGAGCGCAATTTGTTGGGCACGCAAGTGTTTTTTTACTGTTAACGGGTAATAAGTGCCTCCTTTAACGGTGGCGTCGTTGGCGATGATCATGCACGGAATGCCATGAATTGGGCCGATACCCGTCACCACGCCTGCACCGGGGGCATCGCCATCATAGAGCGCGTAGGCGGCCAAGGGCGATAATTCTAAAAAAGGCGCATCGTCATCCAACAGCTTGTCGATACGGTCACGCACAAACAATTTGCCCTGCTCTTGATGACGGGCTTGGGCGGTGCTGCCGCCACCGCCGCGAATTTGGGCAAGCCGTTGGCGCAATTGTTCAACCAAAGCACGGTTATGCTGTGCGTTAGCCTGAAATGAGCCAGATTGTGGGTCGAGTTGGGTTTCAATGGAAATCATATTTTGAGATGGGTGGCAGGGTGACAGGGTGACAAAGTGACAAGGTGAATTACATGTCACCCCTCACCCTGTCACCTTGTCACCTGTCATCATTAAGGTGCCCAAATTTCAATCGGCGGGGGCGGCACTTTGAGCCATTTTTGCGCCAATTTGCTTAGAGATGAATCGGCTTGCATGTCTTGTAAGTTCAGATTCATCAAATCGCGCCATTCCGAATCATTTTCGGCAAACACCAAGCCCACTGGCGAGGTAAAACGCGCCAACGGCCCTGTATAGATACTGGAT
>CAZLOF010000200.1:0-8033 GCA_964560745.1 uncultured Thermoflexus sp. | reverse complement strand
GGCCTCAGTTCAAAGCCTTCGCCATGAAGTGCGTAGCGTTACTGAAGAAATCTATGCCTTTTTGCAAGCCAACAAACAACATGATTTGATCGATCATCAAACACCTGAGGAACAATATCAGGCCAATACAATTATATGGGGGCGATGGGGGGCTGAAAATACGTGGAGCGATGCCCCGAAATGGGGAAACTGGTTTGATGAGTTAAAAAATAATGAGCGTGGGCGGCTAGCCGATGCACATCGGCTAGGGGTGCTTCAGAAAAATTATCACGAGCATGATGATGATTTTGCGCCCATTTTTTGGAAAAAGTTACTTTATGCGCGTGGCTGGGTCTTGGAAAGCCCTGAAAATGGCGGCAGTATGCCCTAGATTTTGCCAGCTTTCGCTTTTTTTAACCACTCGTTGATCTCATCTTTTTTGGGAACATTAAACCGCTCGGCTAAAAGTGCGGCCTCAGTCAGAGCCGATACAGCTTGTATTGGCTCTGATTTGTATAAATAAACAACCCCCAAACGATAAAGCGGGTTAATCATACTGAGCGGGTCTTTTAATTGCCGAAGGGTTTCAACGCCTTGTGACAAATGTTTTTTGGCTTTATCAAACTGTTTTGTCTCTAAAAAAGCATAGCCTAAAAAGCCATCAACATAAGTTTGCATCTTTCGGTCGCCCAATTGCCTAAAAATCGCCCCGCTTTGTTGCAAAAATTCAATCACGCTCGACCAGTCGTGAATAATTCTGGCCGATCGCGCTTGCGAATAAATTAACATGGCTTTTTCTCGTAAATCGCCAATTTCATCACATAACTTTAAGCCCAATGCCTGATATACCTTTGCTTCCTCGTATCGTTCATGCCGCAAGGAGACTTCGGTTTCCCGGTCGCCAATCTCGCTGATGATCTCAGAACGCAACCTCAAAATCATGATCTGTTTTTGAGGGTTGTTGACGGCATTTAAATAGTCATATGCGCTTTTGGCATACGACTCGGCCTGTTGATAATGGTTCTGATTGAAATAAACCCGCGCCCGTTGACGAAATGCCTCGCCCATACCCTCTTGGTCATTTAATTCTTCATAAATGTCACCACATTCATCCAAACATTCATTGGCAAGGCCAAATGCATTTTGCTCAATCGCCACCTGAGCGCGTTCAAATTGAATACGCGCAATACTGGTGGCATCCATCAAACGTGATCCAATCTTGAGGCCACGTTCAAAATGTTGTTCAGCCTCCGCATAATCACCTTGCCGCACACAAGCCCGCCCCCATTGGGCCAAAAAATTGACCAAAGCGCGATCATCACCCATCTGCTCAGCGGCAGCACAGGCCCACTTAAACCCAACCCGCGAATCGGTATAGCGCCCACGGATGTACCACGCCTCGCCAAGCGCATAAGCATATGCAATCACCATCGCATGTTCATCATGGTCTGCGGCATACGCCATCGCATCTCGCAAATTGTCCCATTCGAGTTCTAAGGCCTTGATATTTTTCGCATTATTTTGGGCAAAGTGTAAAAAATAATCGGCAAATCGCGTGTTCACCTCGCGCATATCAAAGGTTTTTTGCAATTTATCGGCGGCAAAACGCCGCAACAAGGCATGAATATGATAGCGATAGACGGCCTCGGCTTGGCCTTGCGGCAAATAAAACAATGACCACTCAATCCGATTAAGTTGAACCAGCGATTTACGGGTTAAACCCTTTAACACACTCAGGCTGACTTGTGCCACCTGCTCAGCCGCCTCAAGGGTAAAGCCATTCAAAAAGACTGACAAAGACGCAAACACCCGTTGTTCATCCATGTTCAGCAATTGCCACGAAGATTCAAAAATTGCTTGAATACTCCTTTGGCGTTCTGGCAAATCACTGTATTCGGCAGTTAAAATGTCGAGCGTTTTTTGAATACGGTCCGCGATTTCCCCCAGCGGTAACACCTCCACATTGGCTGCCGCCAACTTAAGCGCCAGCGGCATGCCTTCGGTCAGGCGGCAAATACGCGCAATATCAGCATCATGCCCATCGGGTTTAAACTGTTCTTTGGCTGCAATGGCGGCTTTACAAAATAACTCGCTAGCTGAGGTAGGCTTAATGGCATTGTGGCCTAACGGGGTGATCTCGCTTTCTGCCGCGTAGTCCAAACCTTTCAACTCAACCCCATGCTCAATACTCAAACCGAGCCGTTCACGGCTTGTAATCAATTGCGCTGTTTTCGGGGCCGTGTGAAACAATTGGGTGATAAAGTCGAGGGTGGCTTTTTTATCATGCATCAGCAATGACTCAAGCCCATCAAAAATCAACAACATGGCTTTTTCACGCAAAAAATTGAGCAATGCTTGTGAATTTTGCGTGTAAAACCTAAAATTCAAGGCCTTCGCAATATCATAAAGCCAAATATTGAGTTGCTGTACATTCTCAGCACTGACAAAATAAGCCCCGTCGGTAAATTGTTGCTTGGGCGTATCCATGTATTCATGCGCCAGTTTTAGCGCAAGCGTGGTTTTGCCCATGCCCCCTAATCCCCAAATACTAATGACACGGGCGCTAAAGGGTTTATTTCCCCCAGATAAATAATCGTGTAATGTATTAAGGTTTTCGTCGCGTCCCACAAAATGATCTATTTGTGGCAAATGGACGGGGGGATGGCTCGATTTTAGGGCAGCTTGTAATGTTTTATAGAGTGCCTCAACCTCGCCATTCCAATAACTATTTTTGTGATAATCGAGATAAACACGTTCTAGTTCGCTACTGTTTTTTAGCCCTTTTAAGGCCAACATGTGAAAGCAAACTCGTTTTTCGACATCACGATCAGGCACATAAGTTTGCCAAGTCGTCACCCAAGTCAACATTTCTTCCCAGCGTTCATTCTGATACAGCGTATCCAAAATTTGCTTTAGCAAGTTAACATAAGTATTACGAAATGCCTCGTGTTCGCGCTCAATCCAATGATCAAGGTCCTCATCATTTTGAAAAGAGCGCACCTTCAGTTGCGTACCCGTTTTTTTATTTTTTCTCTCGTCTTTACGCAAAGACCGATCTGCAAAAAAAACACCACAATACCATCGAGCGGTCCCTTGTTGGGTTTGCAGGTCAGCATTGTTGTCATTGGCTATTTTGGTAAACGCATCTACATCGATCCAATGCGGTAAATTAGCATTAAAGGCCACCACCTCTTCTTTCACATCAATATAGCCCTGCGCCCCGACCACAGCCAATCGCTTGCGCAATTGGTTAAGACGTGAACGCAATTTTGCCAATTGCTCACCTCGGCTGACCTCGTGTGGCCAAAATAGGGCCGCAACTTGGGCGCGGGGGATTGGTTTACCAAGATTGAGGGCCAAATAAGACAACAAATCTTGCAATTGCCGAGGCAAATCAATACTCACCACACTAGCAGCATCAGAAGCCAGCAATGTAAATGTTATTTGCGGTAATTTTTCGAGTAAACACAATTTAAGCATATATTTTTACAGCAAAACTGAGCTGTAATGCCAACGAAAATACACTGAAAATACGCCAACATTATATGCTTTCCCTCATTATATATTGCAGCCTACTAAGCAGTTTCAAGTTTATGAAAGGTTTTGCCAATTTGACTATCTTCCACAGCTACTCCGTAGGAGATAGTCAAATCGGCCCTTCATCTTTTAGAAATTTGCTCTAACTATTAAATTGCGAAGAAAACACGCTGAAAACACGCAGATGCTGCATCATCAAGATAAATATGTAGTTATTTTTATAGATATTTTTTAGAGGGGGGATTATTCATGTTGTCTACTGATTTCAGCTTAACGCCGCAATTTAACACCTTCGGCGATCTATTGCGTTATTTGCGCAGCGAAGTCCAGTTAACCCAAAAGCAGTTGGCCGACCGGTTAAATTATGCGCCAACCTATATCTCGCGGCTCGAAAATAATAATCGGATTCCAAATGTCATTTTTGTGCGCACCAAATTCATTAATGCACTCGAACTGACCCACGAACCAAGGGTTGCTGCCTATTTAATTGACCTGGCCGTTAAGGCACAGGCGCGTTACCAACGTGAGGGAACACTTGGTCATGCGTTAAATCTTATGGGGGTATGATTGGGGCTGCACTTCCCCCACATGCCTATTCCCAATTCTACCCCCGCCAAAAGTTCGTTTGTGCCCATGCTTGTGCTTGGGTTGTTGTTGCTCGATGGCCTACATTTTGTGTGGGCACGTATTTTGCATGAATATTTGCCGCCAATGGCTTCGGTGTCATGGTATTTCATCATCGCCACCCTTGAAATTGGCGGCTTTGCTTTGTGGCAGGGCAAGCTACACTGGCAAACTTTTCGGCGTTTGTGGTGGTTCTTCTTAACCGTAGGCGTATGCATCGCCATCAGCACCACCACCAATTACATCGCCGTTGGCTATATCGACCCCGGCATCGGCACCTTGCTTACCCAAAGCATCATCGTCTACAATCTCGCCTTTGGGGTGATTTGGTTTAAAGATCGCCTGACGCGCCCCCAAATCATTGGGGCGGTGTTGTGTATTATCGGCATCCTCATCATTTCATTTCAACCCGGCGATTATTTGCGGGTGGGCACGCTAATGGTGCTCAGTTCGACCTTGCTCTATTCGTTACACGCCGCGTTAGTCAAACGCTTTGGCAATGATATGGAATTTATCGACTTTTTCACATGGCGCATTGCCAGCACCACGCTTTGGGCCATGTTGGCGACCACCGCCTTGGGGCAATGGCAGTGGCCGAGCGGTGCGGCTTGGTTATGGCTGCTCGCCGCCGCCACATTTGATATTGCCATTAGCCGCGCCCTGTATTATTTGGCGCTGCGACGTTTAAGCATTTCGTTACACACCCTCACCCTCACGCTTAGCCCAGTGATGGCAGCCTTATGGTCGTTTTTGCTATTTAGCATTTACCCCTCGCCCCGCCAAATGGTTGGCGGCGCGGCTATTTTGGCTGGCATCGCGGTGGTATCGTTGGCGCGTAAGTCACGCACCGCCTAAAAGCAACCCTTAGAACGCCCGTTCTAATTTTAATCCTCGGGTACGTGCTATCGCCGTATAATTTTGCCAACTCCAAAATTAGACGCTAGGTTAAGCCTGCTATGGCCTATTTTGCTCAGCATATTTAACCCAGCACTAACTCTTTTCAGCTATGGCATTCGTTCATTTACATGTGCATTCCGAATACTCAATGCTTGATGGCCTCGGCCCGGTAAAGCAGATTGCAAAACGCGCCAAAGACCTTGGGCACGGCGCTGTGGCGCTTACTGATCATGGCGTGATGTATGGCGCAATCGAGTTTTTTGACGCTTGTAATGACAATGGCGTCAAGCCCATTATTGGCATGGAAGGTTATATGACCAAGCGCGGGCGACGCATGAAAGACCGTGATATTCAATTCGATAAATCGCCTTATCACATGCTGATGTTGGCGATGAATAACACCGGTTATAAAAATTTAATGCGCATGTCGAGCTTGGCGCAGCTCGAAGGCTTTTATTTTAAGCCGCGTATCGATCATGATTTGCTCAAGGAGTGCAACGAAGGTATCATCTGCACCTCAGGTTGTCTCGGCTCCGAGATCCCAAGGTTGATCATGGCCGGGCAAATGGACGAAGCCCGCGCCGCCGCAAAATGGTTTCGTGATATTTTCGATGACCGCTTCTATTTCGAGTTGCAAGAGCACGACCTCGAAGAGTGTCGTATCGTCAACCCCATTCTGGTCGATTGGGCAAAGGAGATGAGCATCCCGCTCATCGTCACCAGCGACGCACATTATGTCAAACGTGAAGATGCCATCCCCCACGACCTGATGCTGTGCATTCAAACCGCCTCGTTGGTCAGCCAAAAAGACCGTATGCGCTTTAACAACGACTCGTATTACATGCACACCGAAGAGGAGATGCGAGCCATTTTTGACACAATGGCCCCCGAAGCGGTCAGCACCACCGCCGTCATTGCCGAGCGATGCAGCGTTAGCCTAAAAACCAAGAATTTTTATCTGCCCAATTTTCGCAGCCCACAAATGTTCGCCAACGATGATGCCTATTTGCGCTACTTATGCGAAATTGGTTTTGAGGTGCGTTATGGCATTCCGGCGCGAGCCGATGGCACCTGGGTAAGCGATGACCGCTCGCTGGCGATGACGGCGGGCGGCATGCCCGAAGCGATGATGGCAATGGCCCGCAAACTGCATGGGGTGATGTTTACGGATGAAGAAACCCCCATCAAACTGGCAAAACTCAGCCCGTTGGCGCTTTCATCTGCCGAGAGCAACCCCAATATGTCGCCGCGTCGGCTGCGCGAGCGGCTCGATTTTGAGTTAAACACGATCACGACCATGGGCTTTAGCAAATACATGCTCATCGTGTGGGATCTCATTCGTTTTTGCCGCGAGAGTGATATTTGGTGGGATGTGCGTGGCAGCGCGGCAGGCAGTATGGTCAGCCATGTATTGATGTTAACCAACATCGAGCCGGTGAGCAACGACCTGTTTTTTGAGCGCTTTTTGAACCCAGAGCGCGTCACCATGCCCGATATCGACATGGATTTCCCCGACGATCAACGCCATTTGTTGGTCGATTACACCATTGAAAAATATGGCAAAGAAAATGTGGCGCAAATTATTACCTTTGGCACGATGGCGGCACGCGGTGCGTTAAAAGACGTGGGGCGGGTGATGGATGTGCCGCTGAGTGATGTCAACCGCGTCACTTCGTTAGTGCCAGCCGTGCCGGGCAAGCCGGTCAATTTGCGCCAAGCCCGCGAAGAAGTGCAGGCGCTCAAAGAATTGCTTTCGGCGGAGCCACGCCTGAATGAGATGTATGAGAAAGCCATCACCATCGAAGGGCGGGTGCGCAACGCCGGCACACATGCGGCTGGGGTGGTCATTGCCGATCGGCCTTTGATCGAATATGTGCCGCTCAACCGCTTGACCGGTACCCCCTTAACATCGCAGTTAAATGCGGTCACGCAGTTTGAGATGGGGCATCTTGAAGCCATTGGCTTGCTCAAGATGGATTATCTCGGCTTGTCGATGTTGACGATTATTCGGCGGGCTGCCAATATGATCGCGCAACGGCATGGGATCAAGTTCGATATGAACACCATCCCCATTCACGACAAAGCCATTTATGAATTGCTCAGCCGAGGCGATGTATTAGGAGTGTTCCAAGTGGAAGGATGCTTGAGCGGCGATACGCTCATTGGGCATAGCACGATTAAGCAACTCTATGAAAAATTTAGCACTTGGCCTACTGATGCCAAATTTTCATGGTCGGATCGACACTGGACAACGTCATGTTATATGGACGCTGGTGTTTTTCAACGCAATAAAATTCTCAATGTCGTTTACAGCGGGGTAAAACCAGTTTATCGGCTTACAGATTTTCAGGGAAGATGGATTAAAGCAACGGCTGATCATAAATTTTTAACCGAACAGGGCTGGGTTCGGTTAGGTGACCTAAGTATCGAAACAGATAAAATTTTATTTAAAACAGACGTTAGCCGCACCCGCCGATCTTGTGCTATTTGCCAACAACCAATGAAAGGTGAAGGTCGGAACTCGCGTTGGTGCAAAACCTGTTCAGCCAAAATAACGGCTAATCCCAGTCGTCCAGAAGTGCAGGAAAATATTTCCAAGAGTAAAATCGGTCAACCAGCTTGGAATAAAGGGTTGACGGCTGAAACAGCCGCCCATACAACTTGGATTCAAAATCTAAAAAAGCACAATGAATCTCAAATCGGAGTTTCATATGAGCAGAAATATGGCCCAGAAAAAGCATCTCAAATAAAGGCAAAACTATCCGCATTAAATACAGGCAAGAATAACGCAATGTATGGTCGCCCACCGACAGCAACTAAAACCTATACAAAAGCTGGGGTAAGGGAAGATTTAGGCCACTATGTACGTTCATCATGGGAAGCAGATTTAGCCCGTGTATTTAAATATTTGGAGCTAAATTATCAATATGAGCCACACACGTTTGAATTAACCGCACAGTAGGACATACACTAACATACACTCCTGATTTTTAAGT
>CAZLOF010000199.1:0-8046 GCA_964560745.1 uncultured Thermoflexus sp. | reverse complement strand
CGCTGGGGTATGCCGTAGCCATGCATGAGCTAGGGCTGCAATTGGATGCGGTTAAAGTTACAGCGCGCCATCTGTATTTTTCGTCGGGGTCAGGCGGCACGCATAGTGGTTTGTTGTTGGGGCAACGTTTATTTGGGCCAGCGGGTATGCGTTTGGTGGGGGTTAGCCCGGGCGGCAAGGCTGAAATGGTGTGCCCTAAAATTGTTCAAATTGCCAATCAAGCCATTCAACAGTTGGGGCTGAATGAGGGTTTTACGCTAGAAGACGTGCTGGTTTATGACCAATTTGTCGGGCGCAGTTATGGCATCTCGACCCCGCAAAGCCTTGAGGCGATTTCGCTATTCGCCGAGACTGAAGGCGTGTTGCTCGACCCAGTGTATACGGCTAAGGCTGCGGCTGGCTTGATTCATGATATTCGCACTGGGCAGATTCCGGTCGATGACACGGTTATATTTTTGCATACAGGCGGCAGCCCGGCTTTATTTGCTTATCATGATGAATGGGCAAAATAAGAAATTTGATCTATATTCAATAGGTGCTTCATAATTACTTTATACTTAAGAATAGATGTAATTGGGTTATTGATAATTTTATGGTTTATTGCGCAATTTGGGTGTCGTCTTAAAATAAAATGGCAATTTAAAAAGACATAATGCCAAAATCGCCATCTCTGTGTGCCTTATAGCACACAGAGATAGTAATTTTGGCGAAAACTTTTTATTCCTTAATATTGAGAAGAGATTAACTTTAATTAAAGTCGTGCAACAAATCATAAGATTGTCTAATCAATATTTTTATGGCTGCTAAAACAACTAAATCCAGCGCCAAAGGCGCAAAATCCTCTGCTTCCTCAGCTCCTGCATCCGGTTTAACGTTAAAAGACCTCGCCAAATCATTGTCGATACGCAATGTTGGCCCGTCACGTGGTGGGCGTGTGATTGCGGTTGCGGGTGACCCAAATGACCAAGCGACATTTTATTTTGGTGCGGTGTGTGGTGGTGTGTTTAAAACCAATGATGCTGGGCTGACTTGGATAAACATCACCGATGGTTTTCTTAAAACATCATCTGTGGGTAGCATTGTGGTTGCGCCAAGCGACCCCAATGTTATCTATATCGGCATGGGCGAAAGCACCATTCGCACCGACGTGAGCTATGGTGACGGCGTGTATAAATCGACTGATGGTGGTAAGACTTGGGCGCATTGTGGCCTCACCGATACGCGCCACATTGGCAAGATCGATGTTCACCCCAAGAACCCCGACATTGTGTATGTTGCCGCGTTGGGTCATGCCTTTGGCGATAACGAAGAACGCGGGTTTTACAAATCGACTGACGGCGGCAAAACATGGCGCAAGACTTTGTATAAGAGCACCAAGGCTGGCGCGGTTGATTTTACATTTGACCCACGTAACCCCGATATTATTTATACCAGTGTGTGGCAAGTGTATCGCAATGGCTATGAGTTGGTGAGCGGTGGCCCGGATAGTGGGTTGTGGCGCAGCAATGACGGCGGCGAAACCTGGACTGAGATTACCAACAATAAGGGTTTGCCTAGCGCAAATAAAAGCGATAATTTGATCGGCAAGATCGGTTTATCGGCCTCGCCGGTGCAGGCTGGGCGGGTGTATGCCATTATTGAGTCGAAAGAAAAGCCGGGTTTATATCGCAGCGATGATTTTGGCAATTCATGGGCATTGGTGAGCGATAACCCCGATTTACGCCGCCGCCCATTCTATTACATGCATGTGCATTGTGACACCCAAGAACCAGACACGGTGTATATCAATAACATGAACTTCTCGAAATCGACCGATGCTGGCAAGACATTTACGGCCATTCCGACCCCGCATGGTGATAATCATGGTTTGTGGATTGACCCCAAGAACAACAAGCGCATGATTCAGAGCAATGACGGCGGCGCAAATGTGTCATTTAATGGCGGTTTTTCATTTAGCTCAATTCATAATCAATTGACTGGGCACTATCGCTTATATGCCACCCAACAAGACAATAGCTCGATTAGTGTGCCAAATGACACCATTAGCGGGCCAGTGACATGGGGTGACTGTAACGCGGCAGGTACTGGTGAGAGCGGTTATATTGCCGTTAAGCCCGATGACCCAAATATTGTGGTGGTGGGCGCGGTGGGCAGCTCGCCCGGTGGTATGGGGGCGTTGCAAAAATATGACCATCGCACTCGCCAAATTCAATTGATTAACGTGTGGCCTGCGCCTTATAGTGGTGACGATCCGTCTAACTTTAAGCATCGTGTGCCTTGGACATCACCCATTTTCTTCTCACCTCACGACAGCGACACGCTTTATGTTTGTGCCGAAAGCGTATTCCGCAGCACCAATTTGGGCCAAAGCTGGGACGAAATTAGCCCAGACCTGACCACGAATGACCGCAGCAAGCAAAAAGCTTCGGGCGGGCCGATCACGCTTGATACGAGTGGCGCAGAATTTTATTGCACTATTTTTGCTTTGCGTGAATCACCACATACGAAAGGGGTGTTGATGTCGGGCAGCGACGATGGGTTGATTTATATCACCCATGACGACGGCAAAAATTGGGTGAATGTGACTGAAGGTGCACGCGCTGCTGGTTTGCCAGAATGGGCGTGGATTCGCACGGTTGAGCCATCCCCTCACGCCGCAGGCACATGGTATATGGCTGCCACCAAATATAAGTTGGATGACACCAAGCCTTATGTGTTTAAGAGCACTGATGATGGGAAGACGTGGCGACAGATCACCAATGGGATTGCTGAAGGTGACTATGTTCGAGTGGTGCGCAGCGACCCCAATGTGGCTGGGGTGTTGTATTGTGGAACCGAGACCGGCTTGTATGTGTCGGTTGATGATGGAGCCAATTGGACCCGCTGGGAGAGCTTGCCGGTGACACCAGTGTTTGACCTCAAGGTCAAAGATCATGATTTGGTGATTGCGACGCACGGGCGCGGTTTCTGGATTGTGGATGATTTGACCCCAATTTATGACGCAGCCAAGACCTTGCCAAGCAGCACGACTTTGTTTAATGTCGAGAAGATTTATCGCATTATTCCTGACTTAGTCGCTAGCTGGGCGGCTAGCGAGGGTAAGGGTTATAGCCTTGGCTTGGGTTCTTCGGCTACATTTATGGCCAACAAAGATGAAACCGGGCAAGTGGTGCGCACTTTCCTTGATGCAGGTCAAGGTGCGCCGCGGGGTGTGGCGTTGATGTATTACATCCCCGAATCACAAGCCACTGGCGCAGCTTCGCTCAAGATTTATGACAGCGAGGGCAAATTGTTGCGTAGCTATGCGCCAAAGGCCGCCGACTATGATAAATGGGATGACAAGAAAAAATATATGGACAGTGGCCCATGGATCACGGTAAAACCGGGCATGAACAAATTTGTCTGGAATTTGCGTCTTGCTGGGGCCGAGCGTGTGCCGGGTAACAAGACCGCGCTCGAAATGTGGGAAGGGCCATTGGTATTGCCGGGGCAATATAAGGCTGTGCTTGAGTTAGGCGAAACCAAGTGCGAGATTGGCTTTGAAGTGGTGAATGACCCACGTGTGAAGACCAGTATGACCTCATTACGCCAACAATTGCGTTTGCTCACCCAAATCCGCGATTCGATCAGCGATTGTCACCGCACAGTAAATAAGGTGCGCGATGTGCGCGATCAGGTGAAGAATTGGGAGAAGCATTTGACGGATGCCGATTTGGCGAAACAAGCCAGCGATTTGGTCAAGAAGTTAGATGCTATTGAAGACAAGCTGATTACGACAGATGCGGATGGGTTGATGAGCAAGGCGCGTTTGAATGCGGCCTTGGGCATGCAAGTGAGCGTGGTCAGCAGCGCCGATAGCGCCCCCACAAAACAAAGTATTGAGCTATATAAAGAAACGGCAGCCAAAGTTGATGCCGTGCTGGAAGATTTTGCTGCGATTGTGAAGACTGATATCAAAGCCTTTAACAGTGCGGTTCGTAATGCGCGTGTAAACGCGGTGGTGGTTTAAATATTTTGCAAATTACCAGTTGTAATTTGCAAAATTAAAAAATAATACAAAAATTACTATCCCTCCATCCCAATAAGGGATGGAGGGATAGTAATTTTGGCGATCTTACATTGATATGAAAGCCGCCGTATTAACCCAATTTCGCCAGCCACTTGAAATGCTTAACATGCCAGACCCGCAGCCCGGCCCCGAGGATGCCGTAATCGAGGTGGCGTGTTGCGGTATTTGCCGCAGCGATTGGCACGCATGGCAAGAAGATTGGACTTGGTTTGGCATGAAAATTAAACCGCCGCATATTTTGGGGCATGAAATTAGCGGACGGGTGATTGAAGTGGGCAAAAATGTGCGCAGCTACAAAGTGGGTGATCGGGTGACGGCGGCTTTTCATACCGCGTGTGGGCATTGTTTTGCCTGTAGCACCGGTCATTCAAATCAATGCACAAGCGGTTCTGGCTCAATTGGTTTTAGTTTTCAGGGTGGCTTTGCCCAATATGTATCTATTCCACAGGCCGATGTGAATTTGGTGCGTTTGCCCGATGCTGTCGATGACATGAGCGCTGCCGCGCTTGGCTGCCGATTTATGACGGCGTATCATGGGGTGATCGAGCGGGCGGCGGTGCAGGCGGGTGAATGGGTGGCGGTGTTTGGTTTGGGCGGCGTTGGGCTTTCGGTGTTGCAAATTGCAGTGGCGGCAGGTGCGCAGGTTATCGCTGTCGATATCAGCGACGATAAATTGCAAGCGGCGCAAGCCGAGGGGGCCGCCGTCACGATTAATGGCAAAAGCGGCGCAGCCCACAAAGAGATTAAAGCCTTGACCAAAGGTGGGGTCAATGTCTCTGTCGATGCGCTGGGCATTGCCGAAACCGCGTTGCCAGCCATTGGCTCATTGCGGCGGGGCGGGCGGCATTTGCAAATTGGCATGACCAGCCAAAAAGAACAGGGCAAAATTGCCTTGCCGGTTGATTCGATGGTGCAGCAAGAGCTAAGTTTTATTGGCACTTATGGCTGCCCGGTAACGAGCTACCCGCGTTTGCTGTCGTTGGTTGCCAGTGGCAAGCTTAACCCCAAACGTTTGGTGAAAGATATCGTTTCGCTCGATCAAACCAGCGATGTGTTGACTGCGATGACCCATTATTCGACCATGGGTTTGAGCGTGATTAATCGCTGGTAGTTTTATCGCATCTGCTCAATAATTAGGTGTAAGACCCAAAGAAGTAATGTCAAAATCACTATATGGTCTTTGATGACATGGGCAAAGCCCATGTCATCAAAGACCATATAGTGATTTTGACGAAAATTTATTTTATTTGCCCTATTTTATTGAAAAGAAGATACGTTTTATATTAAACTAAAGAAGGGTAAAAATTGAGGAAATGCCAAAGTCACAGCCCATTTACAAGCATTGCTTGTAAATGGGCTGTGACTTCGACGAAAATGTATATGCACACACGCACGTCATATCGATATGGGTTGATTGGTTTAATGACAATGCTGGCTTTGGTTATGCCCGTGTCATGGGTGCAGGCTGCATTACCAACCCGCCCACAGGCCTTGCCAGCCATCACGCTGACGGTCGATGCCGGTTATGGTGGCTATACCAAACAAGACACATGGACCCCATTACGTATTGGCGTGACCAGCACTGAAACAGTAGACGGCGAATTGGTGCTGGAAGACACCAACCAAGAAAACAACGCCGATAAAATTTATGCGCCAGTGACCTTGGTAAAAAATGCGCGTCGGCAAGTGGTGTTATATGCGCCACCCGGTCGCACGGCGGTCAATATTAAGTTTTATACCAATGGTGTTGAATTAAGCAGCACCCCAGTTACCGTGCGTCAATTGGCCAATACAGATCGGTTGGTGGTGGTGTCGGGCGAACCCTTAGACGGCTTTAACTTTTTGGGCGATTTACGAACCCCGCTGGGCGGGCGCAGCTTTTTGGCGCAAATGCGGCTCGACCAAATGCCCGATCATGTGGCGGCTTGGAATGCTGTTGATGTATTTATTGTGAATAATGTTGACAGCGCTTTGTTGACTGAAGCACAAAAAGGCACGGTGCGGGCGTGGGTGGTGAATGGCGGGCATTTGATTGTGGGTGGCGGGCCGGGGGCGCGTCTTACCGCGCCGCCTTGGGGCGACATTCTGCCTGCCCGCACTGGGGCCGCCACCAATGGTGGGCAAGGCTCGCTGGTGAATTTGAATGCCTTTGTGGCTGCCAATCGGATCGAACCCATTGCTGAAGTGCCGACACAGACCACCACAATTCCATTGGCCCCCATGCAAATCGTGGCCCCCGATGCCCAAGTGTTGGTAAATGGGGCCAATGCGCCGCTGATTGTGCGGCGCAATTTGGGGCGCGGCTTGGTCGATCAATTGGCTTTTGACGCCACGATTGCGCCATTGCGTGATTGGTCTGAGCGGGTGCAATTATTTGCCACTTTGTTTGGTGGGCGGGTGGGGCAGCCGCAAGCGCTTGGCCCATTACGGGCTGAAGATGCCGCCAGTAAGGCGGCTAAAGCCATCCCATCGGCAGGGCTGCCTTCATTTTTAATGATTTTGATATTTTTGACGCTGTATATCGGGGTGTTGGGGCCGTTAAACTTTACCATTTTGCGCAAATTTAACCGCTTAATGTGGGCTTGGGTCACCATTCCTTTCATTGTGCTTTTATTTAGTGCGGTTGGGTTTGTGGCTAGTGTGCGTATGCGGGGTAGCCAAGTGTTATCGAATCGCGTCAGCTTGGTTTATGGCGATGCCAGAGTGAATGAAGGCAATTTGATGGAGTTTGTTGGGGTGTTTGCGCCGCGGCGGGTTGACCTTAATCTCAATACCCAACGTGGGTTTGGTATGCCGATCCGCGAATTTAGCACGGTTTCAAGTTCTGCCCGTCCATTAGCGCCTATTCCCGTCACCATGCGCCAAAGCGATGTGACGCGAGTCGAGAAGATTGGGGTGAGCAACACCGAAATGAAGTCATTTTTTGTGCGTGGCGAGGCCGTATTGCCCAAGATCAGCACCGAATTGCGTATGTCATCGGTGTTAAAACCCGATGACGCCCCGACCATTACCGGCGTGATCGTTAATCAGTCGAATGCGACACTTGAAGATTGCGTCTTGATGGCAAGCGACTGGCAAAAATTTAAGGGCGAATTTCCGCCGGGTGGCAAGCTGGATGTCAATTTGCAGTTATTGCGGCATCGTATGCGACCGGTTATTCCCCCCGTCATTGAGCGTTTTAGCGCCAGCGGCTATAGCGGTTCTATTTCGTCGTTTTCATCGGGGCGCAACACCCGTTATTTATATTCAACCGGCGATAACCTTAATGCGCAATTGGTGGAATGGCGCGATTATGGCAGCGATAAAACCGATAAAGACAATGATGTCGGTTTGCTTTCAGCCGCTTTTGGTGATTTGCGCTCACAGGCTGGTTTGGGTGCAACGTTGGCGTGTTGGGAAAAGGCCAATCGTAGCAATGTGCAATTTGACGATGCGCAATATTCAGATCGTGGGCTTCGGATGTGGGATGTGCCGCTACAGACTTTGACGGTGCAACCCGATATGGCGATTCCTGCCGATTTATATACGTGGAATGTGGCCTCATCCACCTCGGCGGCGATTGTGAATGATGCGGGTTTGTCGCTTGAGGCAGGTAAGCACGTATTTGCGTTTACGCCTTGGTTGCCGGTGCGCAGCACCTCAACGAATGCCAATTTGCGTATTTCGCTTGAGTTCGGCGCAAGCAGTTCACGCCAAGCCTTGCGTGAGTCGTCGATATGGTTGTTTGATTGGCAAACACAAAAGTATTTGCGGGTGCGCAGCAGTATTCAGGTTGCCAACGCTACTTTTACCGTGCCGGGCAATTATGTTTCGCCCGCTGGCGAGGTGCGTATGCTAATCGATGTTGGCAGCGAAGTGTTGGCCCTCACCGATATGAGAATGGATGCGCAGTTGAAATAGTGGTTAATTATTAATGGTTAATGGTTAATGGTTAATGGTTAATGGTTAATTTGTTCATCATTAACCATTAACCATTA
>CAZLOF010000198.1:0-8150 GCA_964560745.1 uncultured Thermoflexus sp. | reverse complement strand
CGTGCCGATTTTTGAGACCAAGGCTTCGTCGATCAAGTTGACTGAAGCCTTGCTGAATAACCAGCCTGAGCGACAATTTACATGGTGGGTGCAAGTTAAACGCTTAAAAGAAGTTAAAGCCAATGGCGAGCGTGTCTACGAAGAGATTAGCCCGCCAAGCGACGTAAAGCAATTTGTGTGGCGAAAATAGCTAAAACTGCCAGCTATGCAGTAGCTCCCATGTGAGGGTATGCCACCAATTGGCTTGCCAATCGGCCTTAAAGCGAAAAAGATGATAGGTATTGGCGATAAATGAGGCCGAGCCGAGCCGCCCCCCTTCGTTTAAGAAGGCCATCACTTCATCTTGCATTTTGCGTGGGATATCGGCCATAGCGACGGTGATGTGCGCATGAAACTGATTGCCACGTGGGTCGCGGTGGCGAAAATCACAATCTGGGTGAATGAGCGGCTCTAATGCCGCCCACGAGCGGTCTGAGGCTTCGATTAGGCCCGGGTTGGGTGTGCCCCCATCGGGCAAATGTTGCCAACTGGTGACTAGCCCTGATCCCATTTTAATGATGCCGCCGTTATAAACCGTGCAGGGCTTAAAGCCTGCAAATGCTGCATCTAAGCGCATTACCATGTCGGCTACGGCGGCATCGCTGCGATAAAACCCTTTGATGGTGGCATGCGGCATAAAAAGCCCAGCCGTGATAAACCCATATTGTGCCCGCAACAATTGATGCGCCTCGGCGATGGCCTTGCTGGTGGCGTAGTCGGGTCTTAAATAAAACCCATAGCGATAATTTGAAGTCTCTGTCATGATTAATCTGAAAGTAATTTTTGCAGGGTGTCTTGGTCGATGCGGCGGCTTGCTTGGGTGGCCCGCCGCCAACTTAAGGCGCGTGGCAACCCAATTAAGCCAGCCAATTGGCCTTTTAGCCGCATACGGGCGGCCTCGCCACGCCAAGCGCGTAAGGCTGCGCGGGTAATGCCCCATTGCTCGCCCAAAATTTGCCGCCAATGGCTGCGCAAAATTTCGCTTGGCACGTCTTTGGCCAACAACCAAATAAAATTTCGCCCATCATAATAGCTGTTAAGCACACCGCCGCCGGTGGCGCTGACCTTATGGTAAACGATGGCATCGTGGGCAAAAGCACATTTATAGCCAGCCAATTGCGCCCGCCACGCCAAATCAACATCTTCGCATGAGAATTGGAAACGGTCGTCGAGCAACCCAATTTGGTCGAGCATACTGCGTTTGTAAACCGAGGCTGCCCCACACGCCCCAAATACATAGGGGCTGTCAAATTGCCCATGATCGGGTTGCCACGCCCCACGATTGCCCGGCACACCGCGCACACTGTAAAAATCACCCGCCGAATGAATATGATCACGTTTGTCAAATAAGCGCAATTTGCTCGCCACAAACCCCGCGTCGGGTTGCCGCGCAAAGGCTGCGGCCACGTTTTCGAGCCAATGTTCATCGGCCTCGGTGTCATTGTTTAGCAACGCCACCGCATCCCCTATCGCAGCTTTCATGCCGGTGTTACACGCGCCAGTAAACAGGCGGTTTGTGGGCAGTTGAATGAATGTAACCTCGGGATAATCCCGCGCAATTAATAAGGCTGTGTCGTCGCTTGAGGCGTTATCCACCACAATGACCTCGTAGGGCAGCAGTGTTTGCCGCCGCAAAGCCGCAAGACAGGTTGACATATGATGTGCGCCGTTGTAGGTTGGAATGACGACTGAGATAAGCATAGCTGGAATTACGAATTACGAATTACGAATTACAAATTGGGGGCAATTGAGATTTTATAAGTCATGACTCATGACTTCCAATTCGTAATTCGTAATTCGTAATTTACAATTGCCCCTATTATGAGCGATGCAGCCGTTCAATCGTTGAAATCCGTATTAGACCAGTATGAGCTAGGTGGTTTTTTTGACGAGATGTTTAGCGCCCCCCACCAACCGCACCCCCATTACCAGACGCTTTATGGTCAATTAAGTGACCTAAACCCACAATCATTCGACGAGCGACGACGGGCCGCCGATGCCTCATTTTTGTATCAAGGCATTACATTTACCGTTTATGGCGACAATGACGATGGGATCGAGCGTATTTTCCCCTTTGACCTTATCCCGCGCATCATTCCACATCGTGAATGGGCCGTGATCGAAAAAGGCTTGGTGCAACGAGTGACTGCGCTCAACCAATTTTTGTGGGATATTTACCACGATCAGCGCATTATCCGCGAGAAGCGGATTCCAGCCGAATTGGTATTTGGGGCCAAGCATTACCGCCGCGAAATGATTGGGTTAAATGTGCCACAACAAGTATATTCGCATATTATCGGCTCTGACCTTATTCGTGATGATCGTGGCAACTATTTGGTGCTTGAAGATAACCTGCGCTCGCCCAGCGGCGTGAGCTATATGCTTGAGAATCGCCAAGCCATGAAGCGCACCTTTGCCCGTATGTTTGCGCGGTATGGGGTGCGGGCGATTGATCATTATCCGCAAGAATTGCTTAATACCTTGCGTTCAGTCGCGCCACATCACGAGGCTGACCCGACAGTGGTGTTGCTCACGCCCGGTATTTATAACTCGGCTTATTTCGAACATTCATTTTTGGCGCGTCAAATGGGTATCGAAATTGTCGAAGGGCGCGATTTGGTGGTGCACGACAATAAGGTTTTTACCCGCACCGTGCGCGGCCTAAAACAAGTAGATGTGATTTATCGGCGTATCGATGATGAATTTCTTGACCCGTTGGGCTTCAGACCCGACAGTGCCCTCGGTGTGGCCGGTTTATTAAATGCCTATCGCGCTGGCAATGTCACCTTGGCAAACGCCATTGGCACAGGCGTGGCCGATGACAAAGCTGTTTACGCTTATGTGCCCGATATGATTCGCTTTTATTTAGATGAAGAGCCAATCTTGCAAAATGTGCCAACCTATCTGGGGCTGCGTGATGATGATCGTCAATACATGCTCGAACATCTCGACCGTTTGGTGGTGAAATCGGTCAATGAAAGTGGTGGCTACGGCATGTTGATCGGGCCACATGCCACCCATGCCGAGCGCGAAAAATTCTATGACATGATTGTCGCCAACCCGCGTAATTTTATTGCCCAGCCGGTTATTTCGCTAAGCCGCCACCCCACCTATTTTGATGGCGAAATTCATGGCTGTCACGTCGATTTGCGCCCCTACATTTTGTGTGGCGAAAAAGTCACCCTTGTGCCGGGCGGTCTTACTCGTGTCGCGCTCAAGCGTGGTTCACTCGTGGTCAATTCATCGCAAGGCGGTGGCTCAAAAGATACTTGGGTGTTACAAGAGTAAAAAAAAGTGCAAAGTGGAAAGTGGAAAGTAAAAGCCACTTTGCACCTTCTACTTTACACTTTCCACTAAAAAAAATGTTATCTCGTGTTGCTGATTCCCTATTCTGGATGTCACGCTATATTGAGCGTGCCGAAAATATCACACGCATCTTAACCATCAACTTTAATGCGTTGCTTGATATGCCGATGGTTGATGCCGCCAAAAGCTGGCGGCCTTTACTCGCCATTTCGGGTGATCTTAGCCTGTATGAAGATTTGTATCCCGAAATTAACGTTCGCAATGTGATGGATTACACCCTATGGCATGTTGGAAACCCCAATTCGGTCATTAACTGTATTGTGCGTGCCCGCGAAAATGCTCGCAGTGTGCGTGAGCAAATTAGCAGCGAAATGTGGGAGCACCTAAACCGGCTTTATCACCATTTGCGTAGCATGAACCATGATGCGACCCGTCGCAGCCCACATGAATTTTTTACCATTGTGCGTGATGGTTCACATGCTTTTCAAGGCATTACCAATACCACCATGCCACATGGCGAAGGCTATGAATTTATTCAGCTTGGCAAATATATCGAGCGGGCTGGCATGACCTTGCGGGCACTCGATTCGAAATATGCGACCGTGAATGCCTTGCCCGAAGGATTGCCCGAAGCCTCATTGCATTTAATCGCCTTGCTAAAATCATGTAGTGCCTTCGAGGCTTTTCGCAAGAGCAATGGCTCGCAACTTCAAGCCTCGCGGGTGGCCGAATTTTTATTGCTTAGCCCGGAGTTTCCGCGGGCGGTGCGGTTTTGTTTGCAGCATTGTCTCGATTCGGTCAATGCCATTAGTGGCAAAGAGAGCGACGTGATTCGCACAGTACCAGATCGGCAAACGCCCCAACGCTTGTTTGGCAAACTTAATGCCGAGCTTGAATATTTAGACATGCAAGATGTGCTTGATCAATCATTGGTCGACTATATCAATGACTTGTTTGCCCGTATTAATGCTGCGGGTGACACGATTACAAGGTCATTTTTTAGCACTCAAGTCATTTTGCCACCGCCACGCGGCATGGCCGCGCTTCAGCAATCTCATCAACAGCAACAACAACAATAAATTACGAATTACAAATTACAAATTACGAATTGATCGCAAGTAATTTTGTAATTCGTAATTCGTAATTCGTAATTCATAAGACTATGCGTTTGCAAATCGAACACACGACCAAGTTTGAATATGACATGCCGATTACCGAGGCTTATACCGAGGTGCGAATGCGGCCATTAAACGACAGCAGCCAACGCTGCCAGTCGTTTGAGTTGGTGACTGACCCCGATTTAAACGAATTTCGTTATACCGACCGTTTTGGTAACGATGTGCGTTTTTTTGATTTAATTTCACCTCATCAAGCCTTAATCTTGACGGCTATTAGTGAAGTTTATACCCCAGCTTCTTATTTTTTGCCACAATCAGAATTGTCACCACTCGATTTGCACGATTATTTAATGGCAACACCCTTGGTTCCGCTGGGTCCGGCTTTACATGCATTTGGACAATCGCATAAGGTTGCAACGGAAACAGGTGAGATCGATGTGCGGGCTACCGCCTTGACGCTGATGACCGCTACCTATCACGCACTTAAATATGAAAGCGGGTTAACCGATGTCAGCACCAAAGCCGATCAAGCCCTTGCGTTGGGTGGGGGGGTGTGCCAAGATTTTGCCCATGTGATGTTGGCGGCGTGTCGTAGTGTTGGCATTTCATCTCGTTATGTCAGCGGTTATTTATATGTTGAATTGAATAATCGCCAGCCCAATGACCCAGACCCAGATTTGGCAACCCATGCATGGGTCGATGTCTATTTGCCAAATGAAGGATGGATTTCATTAGACCCGACTCATAACTGTGAGCAAGGTGAGCGCCATATACGCTTAGCAGTGGGGCGCGATTACACCGATGTGCCCCCCACACGCGGGGTTTATAAGGGCAATGCCAAAGAACAAATGAAGGTGCGGGTGCGGGTGTTTAAATAAAGCCAACGCCTCGTGCTAAACTTCGCGCCCTATGGGTCTTTCTACCGGAATCGTTGGGCTGCCAAATGTCGGCAAGTCCACCATCTTTAACGCACTCACGGCTGCTGGTGCATTGGCAGCAAATTATCCTTTTGCGACTATCGAACCCAATACGGGCGTAGTTGCCGTGCCCGATCCGCGTCTCAAAGAGATCGAAAAAATTATCAAAACCGAAAAACTTGTGCCAGCCTATATCGAAATCAAAGATATTGCTGGTTTGGTGGCTGGTGCATCACAAGGCGAAGGCTTGGGTAATAAATTCCTCGGCCATATCCGCGAAACTGATGCTATTTTGCACGTGGTGCGCTGTTTTAGTGATAGCGATGTGGTTCATGTTAGCGGGTCGGTCGATCCGATTCGTGATATCGAAATTATTAACCTTGAACTGGCTTTAGCTGACCTTGAAAGCGCTGAGCGCCAACTGGAGAAAAACAAACGCAGCGCCGCCAGCAGCAAAGACCCCGATGCGGCACAACGTGCCGAGTTACTTGCCCCAATTGTCGAGGCACTACAAGCTGGCAAATGGGCACGCACCGTTATGGGTGGCTACGATGCCAATATGTTGCGTATCTCACGTAGTTTTGGCCTCATCACCACAAAGCCCGTGCTCTATGTGGCAAATGTTGATGAAGCCAACCCAACTGGCGAGAGCAACCCTTATGTCGCTCAGGTGCGGTTACATGCCGCCGCCGAAGGTTCGGAGATCGTGGTCATTTCAGGAGCCATCGAGGCCGAAATTAGCGCCTTGGAAAGCGAAGAAGAAAAGCTCGACTTTTTGAGCAGCTTAGGGCTAGACGAATCGGGTTTGTCAAAATTGACACATGCTGCTTATAAATTATTGGCATTACAGTCTTACTTTACGGCTGGCCCTAAAGAAATTCGCGCATGGACGATTCCGGTGGGTGCCAAAGCCCCACAAGCCGCTGGTGTCATTCACACCGATTTTGAAAAAGGCTTTATTCGGGCTGAAGTGTATACGTTGGATGATTTAAAGACCTATAAAGTCGAGTCAGCCATTCGCGCCGCAGGCAAATTACGATCCGAAGGCAAAGAATATGTCGTGCGCGATGGTGACATCATGCACTTCTTGTTTAACGTTTAATAAATATCTTTGTAGAGACGCGCCACCGGCGCGTCTTAGTTTTGCCACATCAAAGACGCGCCAGTGTGTTACACGGTGGCGCGTCTCTACATCTACTTCCGCGTTGGGATGAAGATTCGATCATTTTATTTGTAGGATAAGCCTAATAAGCGCACCGCGCTTGTTAGCGCTTTAACCCGCGCCACCCCAACCGGCACAAATGGCGCATAACTGGCCTTGAGCGCCGAGCCGACAATTGCGCCATCGGCAAAGCGCAACAACGCCCCAACATTTTGCGGATTAGTGCCACTGCCCACCAGCATAGGAAAATCACCCACAGCCGCCCGCACTGCTTGCAAATCATCAGTGGTTGGGCGCTCACCAGTGGCATTACCGGTCACAATCAGCGCATCTGAGCCATGTGCAATGGCTTGCAACGCCGAGGCTGCAATCGGTTTATTTGGCTCAAGCAATTGGCTATATTTCACTTGAATATCGGTAAACAAAGCCACCTGCTCAGCCCCAATCCGTTTGCGATACGCCAAGACCGCTTGCGGGTTCGGCTTAATCTCATCCGCTGCAATCCGCACATGATCGACAAAAAAATCGAGCCGCACAAATTGCGCTTGTGCCGCTTGAGCCACCGCCAATGAGGCTTGCCAATCGTTAAGCAATACCTCCACCCCGACCGGCAAATGAGTATGAGCGCATATTTCGCGTGTGAGGCGCGTCATTGCCGCCACAATTTCTGGCCCCGCTGTCAGCGTATGCGGGTGATCAAAGTCATTTTCGACACAAACCGCGTCAACCCCACCTTGGGTGAGTGCGTCTAAATCGCGCAGCACATAATTGATATAGGCCGACATAGTTGTAAATTCGGGATAGCCCGGCAACGGCGGCAGCGCAATCATGCCAATGATTGGTTTTGAAGTTGAAAAAAGAGATTTAAAACGCATAAAATGTGTTTTGCCGAGATCATGATCTTGGCAGACTGAACCTTAACTGGCGCCCAAATGTTGCGCCACCTGCGCGGCTTGTTGCGCCCCGCGCCATAGTGCGTGGCCAACATCACCCGTTTGATAATAAGCAACGGTAAACGCCGCTTGAAACGCATCGCCGCACCCAGTCGTATCGACCACCTGCGTCGGCAAAGCCACTTGTTGCCAACATTGCCCATTCAACAACGCTGCGCTGCCATTTTCGCCCATTGTCAACACAATTAAAGTCTGTGGGTATTGGGCAGAAAGCGCCGTCAGCCGCGCCAAAAATGAATAATCAGCACTGACAAAGGCGATTTTGAGCCGCGCCAAATAACGCGCCATGACGGCAAGATCACGATCAAAATCACTTAAATCGAGAAAATCAGCCACTCGCCAGCCCGCATAAGACAATTGCATCACCTGATCAAATAGCCTTTGGGTTTGTCGAAACAATGCACACGCCAAGACATCGGCCTGTTGTGCAAGTTCAAGGTCATTTTGGTTGAGCAAAAAACCGGTCATGCTGCCAAAATCATAGCCATCGGGCGGAAAAATACGCTCACCATTGGGGGTAATGATGATATCTTGATGTGCCGTTGGCAAATGGCTGGTATACAAATGCGTCTGCGCAATCCCTTCTTGTGCAAATTTTTCAGCAATTTGCGCAAAGTCGGCAGCCCCGACGCGGCTTATCATGGTCACCGATTGC
>CAZLOF010000197.1:0-8162 GCA_964560745.1 uncultured Thermoflexus sp. | reverse complement strand
CCCGCCGCCGCCTGATGCGCAATAATACTCAAGGTGCGGAGTTGCACCTCAGTATACATATGGGGGTTCATCGATTGAATCACAATCGCGCCAATCACCTGTTCGCCACTGCGCAAAGGCACAAAAATGCCAGAACGCGGCGGGTTAGAGCTGATATAACTGGGACGAGCTGGCAAATCATCAAATTCAGTTTCAAAATCATGCACCAACAAATTTTTGCCAGTGTCGCGTAGCCAACCAATGATGCCGCCATCCACCATATACCGCGCAATGGGCATCAATTCATTATTTTGCACCCGCACCTTAATCACATAATCTTCGCCCTCAAAAACACCCAATTGAAAATAACGAGTATCGACCAAGCGACTGGCACATTCATAAACGTAATAACACAACCCATCTTCATCCAACGATGACGATGCAATGGCGCTCACAGCGTCGCTCAAGGCTTCGATCTCTGCAATTCCGGTAACAGTAGTTGATTTAGGCACGGAACAAAAGATTATAGCGGCTAATTTGCAACCGGCGGGGCCATAATATCGGGGTAATCAATCCTCGGATGATAGATTCCACGCAAGGTTTCGGCAAATGATTGCCGCACCATTTCAATGTCACGCAAAGTCAAATCTGAATCATCTAATTGATGATCATTAAGCCGCTCGATCACAATTTTATCGATGAGCTTGCTCGTCTCATCGGCATGAGCGGGACGTTTGGCACGCACAATCGCTTCACAACCATCAGCCAACATCAAAATAGCCGTTTCGCGGCTACGCGGGCGCGGCCCCGGGTAACGAAATGGCTTGTCATCGATATTGGGGTTGTCTTTTAAAGCGCGAAAATACCCCGCACCGGCACGAGTAGTGCCGTGATGCTCGGCAATAAACGCTTGAATTTCGATCGGCAAACGATGTTTATGCGCCATTTTTAAGCCATCGATTACATGATTGTGCAATACCTTTGAACTACTGAGCGGGTCAAGTTGGTCATGCGGGTTAATACTGCCATCCAATTGATTTTCGATAAAAAAGTAAGGATGCGAGGTTTTGCCAACATCATGATAATAGGCCCCCACCCGCGCAAGCAAGGCATCGGCCCCAATCCGCTCGGCGGCGTGCTCAGCCAAATTTGCCACCATGAGCGAATGATGATAAGTACCCGGTGCCATCGTTAGCAATTGTTGAATAAGCGGATGCGAGGGGCGCGACAAATCCATTAATTGCAGGGGGGTAATGATGCGCATGGGCAAACCGGCAATATACAAAATGGCTGGGGCCATGGCCATTGTCGTAACCCCACCAATAATGACAAAAACAAAACGGGTGATCATGGTGGAAGCATCATTAGACGCTTGCCATAACGGAACCTCAAATACCCCCAAAACAATTAATTGGGCAATTAAAGCCATTGTGCCAGACCATACAAAATCCGAAATCCGCTCGGCCCGCCCAATCGACAAACACGCCACCACGCCGCCTACGGCATAAAACGCGGTTAGCTCTAATGAATTATCAGCCCCAATTGTGCCTAAACTGGCCAGCGTAAGGCTTGCCACAATGCCAGTCAACCCACGCGACCAACTGGTGATCGCCATGCTAATGGCCGACATCGGCACAACATAAGCAAACAATGGGCGGCCCGGCAATTGCCAACGTGCTAAATATAGGGCCAACACCAAAAAAAATGCACTGAGAAAGGTGCGGCGTAATGGAACCCGCCCCAGATTAAGGTAGCCCGATGTCATGATGTGATAACGGGCCACCGCCAACGCCAACATCATCACCACCAAAATGCTTATCGCCAATGCGCCTAAAACATCGAGCAAGGTCAAATCGGCGCGGCGCAAATTAAGTTTTTCAAGCGCCTCAAGGTCATTGGCACTCATCACCTCGCCCCCGCGAATAACAATTTGATTGGCCTCAAACGTGCGCTCAACGGCACTAATGCTATTGCGGGCGCGGGTGCGGGCCTGCGCCGTCGCATTCGCATCGACACTGGTATTGGGCACCACCAAATCTGCTGCAAACTCGCTAATAAAATTGGCTTCTTCGGGGCTATAAATAAAGCTGACCAAGCCCGGCATACGCGCTTTGATGGTATCAATATTGTCGGTGCGGATGGAATTACGCATCACTTCGTCTAACAGCGTAATAATTTGTGAATCGATTAACGACCAGCGCCCATCAGACAACTTTAAAATAAGTTGAGCTTCGCTGTCGTCCAGCTTAATATTTTGAAAATTGGTTAATAACCGCACCCGATCTGTAATCGGAACTTGAGTGCTAACACTGGCATCTACCACCGCCGTTGCCACAGCCAAGGGTTGCCCGGCCCGCACCAGCGCAATTTTGTCGAGGGTTTCACGCGCCAATTGAATTTGGCGACGCGAAATTTGGGCATCGGGCGGCGAATAAACCGCCGAGATGGCGGCTACGGCCAAATCACGTTGGCGATTGGTATCAATATCGCTAACATAGGTCAGCTTAAAAGGCGCGCGTATATCACGCGGGGCCACATTCCCTATCTTTAAAGTGCTTTCACCCCCCACCCAAAAACGCACCAATTGGGCCGAGGCGATGCCGATAAAAGTAAATAGCGCGATTGCAGCCAGTGCAATCGCGCGTCGTCTATGGAGCCATTCGGCAATCGCTGTGCGGATCACCTAACTCATTGTAAACTAACCTGACAATAGGCTACGAACCACTTCGCTAACCATTTTGCCATCGGCCTGATCTTTAATCCGTGCCAAAAGTTGCTTCATCACTTCGCCCTGTTGTTTGGGTGATGTGGCCTTGACTTCGGCAATGACTTGTTTTGCAATGTCAGTCACTTGCTCGCGGCTAAGTTGTTGCGGCAAATACGAGCGCAATATCACCAATTCGGCCTCTTGCTCAGCCACCAAGTCATCTCGGTGCGCATTTTTGGCTTCTAATAATGATTCTTCGTGTTGTTTAATTTCACGGCGAATCAAGACCATAATATCGGCATCGCTCAATACGCCAGCACGGGCATCCACCCGCGCATTGATCTCTTCATTTTTAATGCTGGCATTGATTAGCCCAACCACGCGGCGTTGCACCGCATTGCCAGAACGCATCGAGGCTTTGAGGTCTTCTAAAATTTTTGCTTTTAACGACATTTTAATATAAATAACAGGGTATTTTCTCAATAAATGGCAAGTAAAACAAATTTTCGCCAAAATCACTATGATAGTCTTGTATGGTTTGGGCAAAGCCAACGCATACAAACTGTCATAGTGATTTTGGCATTACGTCTTTTGGGGTCGCCCCCAATTATTGAGAAAATCCATCACGGGCTATTAACCCATTTTTTAAAGTGACCCAAAAAGTAAAAGTGCAAAGCTGAAAGCGAAGGTGCAAAACGATTTTTTTTATCTTTGCACTTTGCACTTTCAGCTTTGCACTTTCAACTTTGCAGTCTTACGGTTACTGAATCTCTGGTGTCAGTAGTTTTTGTGACTGTCGGCGGCTTTTACGCAGCTTCGAGGCACGCTTGCGCTTATCAACAATACTGGGTTTTTCAAAGAAACGACGAGATCGCACTTCTGCCAGCACACGGTCGCCCAATATCATTTTATTAAAACGACGCAGCGCTGATTCAAAGGTCTCATCATCATCAACAAATACACGCGTCACGAGTAATCACCTACTTTTTGCTAAGATTTTTTCGAGCGGTAATGATATCATTACTTCCATGACACAATCTGAGTTTCGTGAATGGCTGGATGCAATCCTTGGCGATATGCCATTTGAAGAATTTGTCGCCCCAGAAATTTTGGCCCATATGAACCGCGTGCACCTTGAAAATGAGGCCCGTGCATGGGGTTATGCCAAAGAAGACTCGCGTGAGGCCTATGAAGTCACCGTGCGCGCCATGTGCAAAACCATGTTTGCCATTGGCTTCGATGCTGGCCGCGAACAAGCCGGTGTCGATTCGATGTTTGGCGGTTCCAGCGGGCTATCCTCCGCCAAATCGTCTGACGACGATGATTTTATGCCGCTGTAAGGGCATAAAAAATGAAAATAGACCGCATTGTGTAAAGGGCAGAATGTTAGCGAAACCATCATTTTGCCCCTTACAAAATAGCCCCCATTGCCTCAATTGTCATCCCGCGAGGGGGTCACCTCAAAATTCATACGCAGAACATATTCTCGCTAAATCTCAACTCCCGCTATACCAAACGCACCCAATAGCAACGATAGTTCTCCCGCATGCGGAAGATCGTGGTCGAGGAGTCCCCAGATCGTCTGCACAATCTCGGCCTCTTGATCAGCAATGGCATCGGCGGGGCTTCCGCGCATCAGACAATTCGTGATGTAACGCCAAGTCAGTTCTAGCCCAGCCACAATCTCTGCTGCCGTGCGTGGTGGCGCATCCACGTCACCCCACTGCAACAAAGGTACTAATTCCTCCGCAGCATCACCCAACATGCGATGCACATGCAGTGCACGACCAAAAACGATATGTTCTGCGATTTCTCCGGGCGTGCGCAGCTCGGGTATCAGCCGCCGCTGCAATTGTTCCTCAGAGAGCGGCGCGACTGCACGCTTGAGCGCTTCCTGATAGTCCTGCCAACTTTCAAAAACACGCCCTTCTGCGATTGCTGCTCTTGTCATTTACTCTTTTTCCTTTGCTTTTGTGCGAAACAAATGCATTCGCCCTGCTCATTTTACTCGAATCGGTTTGCCCAAGAGGTCGACGGTTTGTTGTTGATACTGGTATTTTTGACACCAACCGAAGTGAGCGGAAATTTCATCTTTTTTGCATTATCTCCGACTCTACTTTTAAGGGGTCACATCACAGCCGTCAGCGCCGAACAATGTTGTACACTGGTTAAAGAAGCAGACAAACACAACTTAGCAGTTAGTTCGCTTTACGAATCTCCGCGTTTGCGTGCCGATACAAGATAGCGTATTAATGCTGCACCGAGATGCAATGTAAATTCTGCATCTTCCAAGAGAACACGAGAGCTTACAGGTGATCCGTGCCGTACTGCTGGCTCAGAACAAGCATAGGCATAGAACTTTTCAATTACTGCCACTAAATGGCTCGGCATCAAACTCGTTTTTCGTAACTCTTTTACAACATCGCCCAATGTATTCGTGGAAGGATAAATAATCCTGCCTATACTTTCAATAGCGCTTATGGTCTCTTTGATTGAGTTTTCAACATCAAGTGGTCTTTCATTCAAATAGCGAATGGCTTTACGATAATGCTCACGCGCCGGTTCATATTCATCATTAAGTTGATTTTGGATCGCTTGCAGTTTACCGTCTAAAGCCTTTGTAGATTCTCTGCGTAAACGTCCTTGTTCGTTCATCCGCCACCCTACATTTGCGGACACGAACAAGCGGTTTACCGAGTTTTTATAAGCATTAAATCCCCTCTCACCTATCTTTTCCCTCTTCCAGCTATTTGCCTCAAGGTTGCTTTCAAATTCCTGCAACTTGATAGCGACAAATTCGACAAAATCATAAAAATGAAACCAGTCACAGCCATTCAAAAATTGATAGATGAAGTAATTGCCGTCCTCTGGCTCTGTATTTAGGCGAAGATAAATTATTAAATCCCATTCGATTGACCACACATTGAGCAAAGCCTCTCCAGTTACAGATGAGCTGACAAAATAATTCAGAACCTTTGTTGTATAGCTTTTTCTAAGCCATACTGGAGCATCCTCCAAAATCTCTTCTTCTTTTGTAGATAGATAACCATATCGTTTTGAAAAGGATGTTGTCATGGTAATAATTGTTCTGTCTGCGGTGTTAGTGCAACGCTCGGCTCGTGCCGCGACCATAACCCATCGATACTTTACAGGCCAAAATCGCGGCGACCATGGGCTGCGTGCCAACAAATGCGCCGAGAAGTTCAATATCTCACGCCTTTATCTGGCTACTTTTCGTTTCATTTTTTTAGCTCAGCGTCTGCACGTTTTTGCAACTCTTCTGACGGAACATGCTCGATGTGTGTAACTATCCACCACACATTTCCATACCCATCTCGTAACCCTGCCATTCGATCTCCATGAAACTGATTCGCCGGTTCCATGATCGATTTCGCTCCTGCTTTTAACCCTTTGCCATATGTTACATCCGTATCTTCAACATACAGGTAGATTGCGGACGGCATACTTGGCCAATCATCAGTTGCATCTGACAACATGATCGTTGAGTCGCCTACTTGTACATCCGCGTGCGCAACCTTGCCGTCTGGCCGCAAAATACGTTCCGTCATTCGACCATCAAACACTGTCTCAAGAAATGAAATAAAGTTTTGGGCGCCAGAAACCGTTAAATACGGTGTTGCAGTGTGATATCCATTCGGTGTTTTTGGAATTACTTTCGACATTGCTTCACCTCCAGCAAACATTAGGCCAATTTATTGTAAATTATAGAACAAAAATTCGGCCTCATGCTTATTCGAACAAGCCTTTGCCTACTTCTGTCTGGGCAGATCAATATATGTATTATATATTGATCGTGGCGAAGTATCCCCTGTTGACCTCTCTAAATATCATTTGCAATAATCTTGCTTACTCTGTATCATGCCCATTCTCCCCATAAATAACCCAAAACCGCCTCGAAAGCTATTTATTGGAACAATTGCGGCAAACCATGCGCCTAAAACACATGTGCCTAAGCACCGAGCGCAAATTTACTCACCCTACCCCTCCGCCCGCAAACGCCGAAACCCGCGATAAATCGCCAAATCGTAAAGGATCTTAACCAGACCGGCAGCTAAAAATGCACCAACAACACAGCCATTGTCATACCAAATGATGATTTTATGCTGCTGTAGTGATTGCCTAAAATCATTAACATTGTTTTTTCTTAATCTGGTTTCCCAAAATAAGGTATACTTACAGGTAACGATCTGAATAGCTACCGTATGGAGCAGGTCTCACAAGAGATAGGATCAAGCCCGCCCGTGAGCGGGCATTTTTTTTAATTTACACTTGAATAATCACGCCCGATTTTTGAGCACGTAAAAACAACTCCAAAATATCTTGACTTTGTTTACACTGAGCATCATTTACAAAGCCAGCCAGTGCATCAGCTAATCGAATAAGCGCATTGCTTTCATCACGAACAACACCTCGAATATTTATGAAAGATAACGTTTGTTGCCTTATATGCACTGAATAATTACGTTGTTGTTTGTCGCTCAAACCATCTACAAATATTTCTACCTTTTTGGCCCCCATAGGGTTGACATAATCAATGACACGTGTTATCGCAATAACTGTAGCAAGATCATAATCTTCTACTTGATCAAAGAATGAAAAAAATAAGGCGCGGATGAATCTTGAATCACCCAGAATCATCCGCAAATAGGCCAGCCGTCTATCATATTTCGTTTTTTGCCATTTTATGCGACCTTTACGGCTTTCATTCTCTGCTTTTTCACAAAAAAGTGAAATGGTGTCACGTTCATTAGCAACAACAACTACAGCGACAAAAAATGGAGATGTTCCACGTCCAGATTCATCGACATAACAGTAAAATTTCGACATTAAAATTACCTTAACCAGCCAGCACCGTCAGAACTAAGCATATTTTATGACTCAGCCTTCAATCGTCTAAACCCGCGATAAATCGCCAAATCGTAAAGGATCTTAACCAGACCGGCAGCTAAAAACGGCGCAGCGCCCCAGCCCGGGATCGCCATCATACGCCCAGCCATAGACGGCGCAAGCGCTGCGCCGATGGTTTTGCCGAGATTGGTCACACCTGCTGCCGCCGAGCGTTCATCGGGTTTGACCACCGCCATGACATAGGCTTGGCGTGGGGCGACATCCATTTGCTGCAACATGGCCCGCGCCAATAACACAACCATTGCCATGCCAAGGGTTGGCATGAATGGCACCAACAACACCAACAAATTGGCCGGAATATGCGTAAACACCATCGTATTAATTAGCCCAATACGTTTGGCAAGCCGTGCCGAAGCCAAGGCCGAAAAGCCCGACAAAATATTTACCCCAAAAAACAACGTGCCCAAGGCCGCCGAATCGGCCCCAAATTGGCGATTGAGCCACAACACGATAAAGGCTTGGGTGATTAGCCCGCTGCCAAATGAATCGACCCCAAACAAGGCACTCAGTTGCACGACGGTCTTGCTCGATTGATGCAGCCCCTACC
>CAZLOF010000196.1:0-8170 GCA_964560745.1 uncultured Thermoflexus sp. | reverse complement strand
TGCGCATGGTATTTTTTGCGAATTGGGCAAGGGCTGTGTGCCATTTGCCGAGGTGTTAGCATGGCTGCAAACACGGCATTACAGCGGTTTTATTACGGTTGAGCAAGATGTGCTGCCCGGCATGGGGTCGCCCAAAGCAAGCGCTGGGCGGAATAGGGCATATCTAAGGTCGATTGGTTTATAGCCTGTTTTAAACCCAATTTCAAGTTTATATAATTGAATTATGTCAAAACTTAATATCGGACTTATTGGCGCAGGGCGCATCGGGCAGGTTCATGCCGCAACTATCGCCTATCGCGTCAACAGCGCTCAATTGGCGGCGGTCACTGACCCAATTGCCAGCGCGGCCCAAGCGGTGGCTGGCAAATTTCGCATTCCAACCATCGCAAGCAACTACAAAGACATTATCGCCGACCCCAATATTGACGCGGTGATGATTTGCACCCCTACCGATACCCACGCTGAAATTATTCAGGCGGCGGCGGCGGCGGGCAAACACATTTTTTGCGAGAAACCGGTAGCGCTAGATTTGGCCCAAACCGATGCCGCCGTAAATGCCGCTGAACGTGCTGGGGTTAAATTACAACTTGGGTTTAACCGGCGTTTCGATGCCAATTATGCGCGGGTGCGGCAGGCTATTGTCAATGGCGAAGTTGGCGATGTGCGCATGGTGCATATCATTAGCCGCGATCCTGCCCCGCCCCCCATTAGTTATGTCAAAGCGTCAGGTGGTATTTTTCTCGATATGACCATTCATGATTGGGATATGGCGCGTTTTTTGACTGGCAGCGAGATTGAAGAGGTGTATGTGCAAGGGGGTATTATGGTTGACCCTGCGATTGGCGAGGCCGGCGATATTGATACTCACGTTACCTTGTTGCGTTTTGCAAATGGGGCGATTGGCACGATTGACAATTGCCGCCAAGCGGCCTACGGTTATGACCAACGGGTGGAGGTTTTTGGCAGCAAAGGTGTCATTAACACTCAAAATAACTATGCTAACAATAGCGTGTTGAGCACCGCTCAAAGTGTGCAGCGTGATTTGCCGCTCAATTTTTTCATGACGCGCTATACCGAGGCCTATGCCGCCGAGGTTGAGGCGTTTGTGGCATCGGTTGTCAATAACACCCCAGTCGCGGTCAGCGGGCAAGATGGTCGTGCCGCCCTATTGATCGGGTTGGCGGCCAAGCGAAGCTATGCCGAGCGTAGACCAGTGAGAGTGGGCGAATGAATAATTGAGTGAATGGATGAATGAGTGAATGAGTGATTATTTTGCAATCACTCATTCACTCATTCATCCATTCGCTCATTTCTTTTTATGAAGACATTTAATGTTGCATTTTTAGGGGCGGGGCGAATGGGTATGACCCATTTACGCAATTTGATCGGTGTGCCGGGAGCGCGGGTGCGGGTGGTTGCTGATCCCATTCTTGCGGCGGCACAGGCTGGGGCGGCAGCAGTGAATGCTGAACGCGCCAGCAGTGATATTGAGGCCGCCATCAACGCCAGCGATGTTGATGCGGTCATGATCGCCACCCCGACCGGAACCCACGCCGAATTGATTGAAAAAGCGGTGCGTGCCGGTAAGCCGGTATGGTGCGAGAAACCCGTTGCCATGACCTTGGCTGACACTCAGCGTGTGGTGCAAGTCGTTGAGGCGAGCAAACAGCCAGTCATGATTGGTTTTATGCGGCGTTTTGACCCGGGTTATGCCGCTGCCAAACGTGCGATTGAGGCGGGCGAAGTCGGGCGAATTGAACGCTTTCGCGGGCTTAGTTGTGACACGACCCCACCGCCTTTGGCTTTCATCAAAACCAGCGGCGGTATTTTTGTCGATATGATGGTGCATGACTTTGACATGGCGCGCTTTCTAGTTGGCGAGATCGAAGAAGTGAGTGCATGGGGCGCGGCACTCATCGACCCGGGGTTTGCCGAGGCAGGTGATGTAGATACTTGTGTGGCGATGTTGCGTTTTGTAAATGGGGCGGTTGGCACCATCGAAGGCACCCGACGTGCCACATGGGGCTATGACATTCGCACCGAGATCGCTGGTAGCAAGGCCAAGCTGGTGGTTGAGGCCCAAAACAAAACCCCATTGCTTATGGCCCGTAATATTGGGTACGAAGGCGATTACTTTCAGAGTTTTCCAGATCGTTTTGAGGGCGCTTATAAGGGCGAAATGGCCTATTTTATCGATTGTCTGCAAAAAGGGCTAATGCCATCGCCCGGGGTGCGCGATGCGCTAGAAAGTTTGCGGGTGGCATTGGCGGCTACCCAAAGCCTGCGCGAGGGTAGGCCGGTAAAAATAAGTGAGGTTAGCGCCCAATAATTTGCCGCCGCACCGAATCGAGCGCCCGTAACGCTGTTAAATTGCGCACATTGTAGCCATATTGCTGCAAATAGCCGCCGCTAAACCACGCGGCCCGACCATCGGGTGGGAAGCTGTAGTGGAAGCCGTCATCGACCATGCCTCGGTTGGGCAATCGTTCGACGGCGCGGCGGTTGTCGAGCAGTGGCACATCATATTCACGTGCCAAACGGGTAATAATGCCGTTGATGTAACCGCAGGGGGCATTATTGTCTTTGAATTCAAGGTCATCGCCTTTGGTCAGCAAAATGGGCACAATGCCTTGGTCGATGGTTTGTTGAATAATTTGGCGATAGCGCCCCTCAAAGCCTTGCCACGAGTGTTGATCGCCTGTGCCGAGCAGAATAATTGCGACACTTGGGCGGGCGCTGTTATATTCGCATATCAAAGAAGATGCCCCGCCACAGCCACCGGGGGCCGAACCCGGGTCGAGGGTTTTGGTGGTGTTAAACCCGCCGAAGGCCGAGCGGCTGGTGCGCGAAAATGAGCCTTTGAAGAAATTGACGGTGTCTTGCAAATAAGCATAAGGGCCGAGATCGTAATTGCCCCAATCAAATGGCTTAAAAAAGGCTGGATGCTCGGTGTTGCTATCGCCAATGAGTGAAAACACATTGGCATGGTTGCCGCGTGATTGCCCAATTTGGTAAATTTGGCGTGCCCGCCCGCTGATGCCAGATACATATGGATCATCTGGAATGACGAAGGGGGTTGGCGCAAACACGACTGGGGCGCTGACAGAGACTGCCGAGGCCGCGACGGCTTCTACATTGACTGAAATATCACCCATTTTAATTTTATTGAGGGTGACAAATTGGGATTGCACCCAACCATTGCCATTTGGCGTACCAACATATAGCCAAGTGCCATCCGATGTTTTTCGATAGATATCGAGTGGCATGAGGGCGGGTAATTTGCTGAGAATAGAGGCATCGGTGCTGGCTGCTGATCGTAAGCGCAAGCCATCACCTTCAGATGACACAATGGCTGCCGCTAAAATAGGAGTAGCGGTGGGTGCAAGTGGCGCGGTTGGGCGTGCATTGGGGGCTGGTGTGCCTTTGACGGCTGCCGCGGCAGGGGCTGGGCGTGGGCGCACCCGCACTTGAATTTGGCTGGTATCGCCAATTGGAATGACCAAAACCTGATTTTCTAATACTTTTTCAGGTTCGATATCGTAGTTAGCGGCTTGCAAAATATCGACAGCCACATCGTAACGGGTTGAGATGTCCCATAGGGTTTCACCGGCTGCAACCGTATGCGTAATGTAGGCAAAGGGCGTAGCCGAGCCGGTTGGGGTGGGGAGCGTGGTCGGGATCGGGGTTTGGGTTGGTTGTGGGGTGTTCGTTGGGTCGGGCTGATGGTAAATGGTTAAGAAAAATTGCCCTTGTGTTGCCGTAACATTGCGGCGATTTAGGGCCACCCCAAAGATTAGCAGCCCAAAACTGAGTGCCAACAACAAAACCAAAATCGGAATAAATTTAGGATTACGCAAGCTCTAGAATTGTAGCAGCCCAAATTTTAGTGGGTAGAATTTGCAATATCGTGAAACGAAATTACATCACTGCTATCCTACTAAGTATAACGGCGTGTGGGTCTAGTTCGCCTCCGCCACAAGTTGTAAATGATTATTTGCAAGCGCGAATTAAGGCCGATGCCAACCAAATGGTTACTTTGTCATGCGCGGCATGGGAAAGCCAAGCCAAGATTGAGGCGAATTCATTTAAAAATTTAGCCCCACGGCTCGAAGGCTTGAGTTGTGCCGAAAGCGGCAAAGATGCAAATGCTACTTTTGTCACTTGCCAAGGCAAAATTCTCACCAATTATGGGGCTGAGGTGCGTGAGTTTAACCTGGCTGATCGCCCCTTTAAATTGGTGCAAGAAAGCAGTCAGTGGCGGGTTTGTGGCTATAAATGAAGGGGTTGGAGATTGGGGATTGAGGATTAAGGATCGGATGTGGGTTTTCACGAGTCATAAGTCATGAGTCACGAACTATGACTTATGACTCAATCCCAATCCCTAATTCTGTCCTCGTAACTCTGCCACATTCTTTACCCCAAGCCGTTTGCATTCACGAATGAGGCCGCGATTGATTTGCATGGCGAGCGATGGGCCGGCAAACACCATGCCGGTATAGACTTGCACCAGCGAGGCCCCAGCGCGGATTTTTTCGATAGCGGCATCGGCGCTATCAATACCGCCGACACCGATGATAGGCAGTTGCTCGTTGGTGCGTTTGTAGATCAGCCGAACCATTTCGGTTGACAAATAGCGTAATGGGCGACCACTGAGGCCGCCTTTTAGCGCGACAAACGATTTGGGGATATCGAGCCTCCCAATCGTCGTATTGGTGGCGATGACACCATCGGCCCCGGCGGTCATGATGGCGGACAAGACATCGTCTAACTCATCCGAGGTTAAATCGGGCGCAATCTTGACTAAAATCGGCACAGGCCGCTGCCCCGAAGTGACCGCTAGCGTCTGACGCTCGGCCATCACCGCTTTTAACAGCCCCTCAATCATCTCGCGGGCCTGTAATTGGCGTAACCCAAGCGTATTGGGGCTGCTGATGTTGACCGTGACATAATTGGCATAAGGCGCAACCTGCCGCAACAAAGCTACATAATCCTCAGCCGCCCGTTCAATCGGCGTATCTTTGCCTTTGCCAATATTAATGCCTTGTATGAAGTGCTGAGTGCTAAGTGCTAAGTGCTGAGTGCTTAGTCTTGAGTCTGTAATCTGTAATCTTGAACCTTGGTTCTTGGCTCTCGCCAAAAATGCCTCTACACCTTCATTTGGAAAACCGAGGCTGTTGATGATGGCATTTGACTTGATGACGCGATAGAGGCGTGGTTTGGGATTGCCGATTTGTGGCAGGCGTGTGAGCGTGCCGATTTCGACATGCCCAAAACCGAGCGCGGCTAATCCTTGGGCGGCGATGCCATTTTTGTCATAGCCAGCCGCCAAGCCCACTGGGTTGGCGAAGCGCAACCCAAAGGCATTTGTTTCGAGACATGGATGCTGTAAGGTATACCATTTTTGCAACATCGTGCGCATAATGGGCGTTTGGCCCGCCCAGCGCATGGCTGACAACGAAAGATGATGCGCACGTTCGGCATCGAGTTGAAAGAGGAGTTTGCGAATGAGTGAATACAAGTTAGTTGGAGTGATGTTGTGCCGCCAATAAAGTCTCTACCCAAGCAGCTTGTTCGGGCGAGAGCGGTGGGGCAGGTACACGATTGCGATAATTGATGCGGGTGCGGTAGGCCCCGCGTTGATAAACTGATTTGACAGCGGCATCTAAATCGAGCTTTGCATCTGGGTCAGGGTGGCGCAAGGGCACAGGAAAACGTGGCAAGCGGTTTTGTAATTGCACCGCCCATATATCTATAAATGGGCGCTGTTCTTCGCGGCTGAGAAAAACATAATACGGTGCTTTGGGGAGGTCGCTGTCTAAGGGCAGCCGTTCTCCCCCGCGTAATAAGTCAATTTCGATCAAATGCACCTGCGTGCGAAATATATCGCGGCGTTTGCGCAAATAGTCAGTTTGCGCTTTGTGGCCGGGGCGTTTATTGACTGGCGATAAAATTTCGATGGCGGTGACGAGCGTGCCATCTTTGGCATCGCGCACTTCGACCCCGGCCCAACGTAGTTGCACATCTAGCTGTATTTTGCCTTGGCTAGACGGTGCGTCCAATTCCATCACTGCTGGTCTACCCGAGGGGAAGGGTGAATTTTGGAAAACACCGACATCGGGTTGAATAATTTGTGGGCGTGGGCGTGGTGATGATGATAGCGTAGCGACCTCAATTGTGTCATACACCATGTGTGGTATTAACCCAGCAAAATAGCCGGGGGTGATTTGTTGATTGAGTTGGGTGCGGATTTCGCTGGCTAGATCTTGGTGAAAATCTTGCCAAATACCCGCCCCTTCAATAAATGGATCCATACCCGGAAATGGTGATTCCATAGTCGCCCCCTCTATCTAAATGTGATTTTCGCCGATTGTTATAAGGGTCAAAATGACAGATATTACGCAAAAATGATGATTTTGCATAATATCTGTCATTTTGACCTTTACAGATTTTCACCGATTGCATTATTTCAGCATCAAGTAGTCTTGAGGTCATAATATTGCAATTGATAATTTCTCAATTTTACCCGCGTGTGATATAAATTTTAGCGCATTGCCAAAAACGTCCGCACTTCAGCGGCTTGGGCGGCAGTAATGGCCCCGCTGCGTTCCCATTCGGGTAATAGGTCATGAATGGTGACGACGCTGTGCAGCCGATAGCCTGCATCAGCTAGAATTTTGCTGCCGTCAAAACTGCGGTCGATTAATACGACGACATCGCGCACATTTAACCCTGCGGCCTTTAGTTTATCAATCGCCTCAAACTTGCTGCCGCCAGTTGTAATCAGATCATCGACGATGATGGCGGTCTCACCTGCCACATAATCGCCCTCGATGACAGCTTTGGTGCCATATTCTTTGGCCTCACGGCGCGGGTAAATCAACGGGCGATCCATCACCAATGAAATGGCGGTGGCAATGGGCAAGGCTGCATAAGGCAAGCCAGTGATACGGTCAAATTGTAGCGGCTTCATCAATTCGGCATAAGCCTGTGCTGCCCGCCACATTATTTGCGGGTGTGTGACCAAACGCCGCAAATCGAGATAAATGGGCGACTGAATGCCCGACTTCATCGTAAACGAGCCAAATTTAACACAACCACTGGTCAATAAATCCTGCGCCAGTTGCGCAGTGCTGAGTGCTGAGTGCTGAGTTCTGAGCGTCGAGTCTGTATTCTTGGTTCTTGCTTGGTTGATTTCATCGCGTACGCGCTGTGCCTCTGCGCCGGGGTCGGTGGCGCGGGCGATGCTACGGCTGACATTAAACAACAAGCCGAGGCCGTCAGGGCGCAATCCTGCCGCAATGGCGGCTTGTAGATCGCCGCCCTGTGCGCCAACCCCGGGTGCGAGAAACCATAGGTCTGGCGCGACGGTACGCACTTTGCCCATTGCGCTGGGGTCAGTTGTGCCAACCACCAAACACACATTGTCTAAGGTATTCCAAGCCTGCGCTCGCTGCGCTACCACCTCATACAAATTGCGGGTTGCGCTGCTTGGCTCACCATTAACCATTAACCCTTGCCCATTCTCAAACACCTGCATTTTTTGAAATTCATCACCGCCTTTGTTTGATGTTTTACATAACACAAAAATGCCATGTTCTGGTCGATCAAAAAACGGCTTTAGGCCATCGCTGCCGATGTAAGGGCTGGCAGTGACGGCATGGGCGCCCAATTCTTCAAATACGGCCTTCGCATAGGCAGGTGAGGTGTCAGGGATGTCACCACGTTTGGCATCGAGAATGACTGGAATGTCCGCTGGGACATGGGCGATGACTTCTTTTAACATTGCGATGCCCTCTGCGCCATAGGCCTCAAAAAATGCAATGTTGGGTTTATAGGCCGCCGTAACAGGGTGGGTGGCCTCGATAATGCGCAAACATTCGGCGCGGGCCTCGGCGATGCTGGGGTTTCGTGGGTCTAGCCCCACACACAATAGCGAGTTTGCTTGTTGGCAACGCTCAGTTAAAAATTGGCAAAATGATTTCATGCGAGCGCCGATTATCTCGCAACCTGCATCTTAAACAAACATATCATTGAAAACCCGGCAAATGTAAATAGATTTTCGCCGATTTCAGTATACCCTCCTCTGCCATAGGCAGAGGAGGGTATACTGAAATCGGCACACATTTTTTAGCTCTTCTTGGTATATGACTTAAAGGGCGGGGCACGGGCC
>CAZLOF010000195.1:0-8247 GCA_964560745.1 uncultured Thermoflexus sp. | reverse complement strand
GATAGTTGATAGTTGATAGCCAAGCGTTAATAGTAAAGAGTTCAGTAGTATAAAATTTTAAACAACTATCAACTATCTACTATCTACGTTTTAGGGTGTCAGTGTCAGTGTGCTTTCAGCGTTGCGCTCAACATCGCTGCGCGACCAAAGTAGCGTATTGTATTTGATGTCGAGCCACGGCTGAATCATATCATCATAATGGCTTTGGCCGGTATGCCCGCTTTGCCCGGTCGTGTGTATCAGCTCAGAGCGGCTAAAGTCGGCGAGGTCAACAATCATACGCAACGATGGCAACGATGTCACCGCCAACGACTCGTTGTGCCCAACCGCGTTCACCGCCGCCGATGCCCCATCTGCCGCATATGGCCCGCGATTGAGCAGTTGCTCAATCGGCGCCACCCCACTCTGCCCCAACGACTGATTGCGGAAGGTGGCGACGTGCAATTTGCCCCATTGCCATTGTTTAAGATCAGTGCCAAGGCGAGTTTTGAGTTGGTCAATCGCCTCGTTAAACGACTTTGAAATCACTTGAGACGCGGTTTCCTTGAGGTTTGGGGTATTCACATCGTCCCACCACGCGCCATTCGGTGCAAGCACAACATTTTTAACCGCAATACGGGTCGATGCTCCAGTAAAAATGCTCCGTTTTGCCAAATCAGCCCCCAAATCATCGTCAAAAATATTGTGCGCCAGCCGCAACCAAAAAGCCTCAAAAATGACGGCTCCGGTCGAGTTTCGCACCTGCTGCCGATCCCAATTCAGCATTTCTTGCCACGCGGCTTGCGCCAAGGCACTGTCGGGGCCAGCAAAATCGATTGGCAGCTTTGCTAAAACGGGCAAAATATCGACCGCCAAACCCGATTGGCTGTCGCCATGAATGGCCTTAATGTCTTCGGCAGACAATTTGTCTTTGGCGCGTAACATCTCAACAATACGCCGCGCCCGAAACCCATGATCCCAATCGGTTGAAATGTGATACGGGTATTTGGCATCGACCACCGCATTATTGGCGGTAGCGATAAATCCTTCTTTGGGGTTCAAAATAGAGGGCAATTCGTCGAACGGGATATAGCCTTTCCATTCATATTCGCCGCCCCAACCCGGCACAGGTAAAAAGCCAGTGCCTTTGCTGCGCATGGGAATATTGCCCGGCGCTTGATAGCCAATATTGCCATCGACATCAGCATACACAAAGTTTTGCGAAGGGGCCGCCCAATAACGCAAAGCATTGCGAAATTGCTGCCAATTTTGGGCCTTGTTTAACTCGATAATGCTGCGAAAAAGCTCGGTTGGCTCAAGCGCCACCCAACGCAAGGCCGTCGGCGGCATACTTTTTAGCCCATCATTTACGTCATTCAAAATGGGGCCATGCCGTGTTACCCGCACTTTGACCGTCACGGCGGCCTCGCCTGCCACCTTAATTGTCTCTTCGATCAAGCGTGCTGGCTCAAATTTGCCCTGAAATTCAAATTCGTCGGGGTTGGCTGGATTGGGCTTTTCGATGAATAAATCTTGCACATCTGGCCCAAGATTGGTCACGCCCCATGCAATACGCTGATTATGCCCAATCACCACGCCCGGCACCCCGGCAAACGATACGCCAACCACATCGTAGGGGCAAGCCGCGCTAACAGTGCGGCAATGCAAACCCACCTGATACCAAATCGATGGCATTTGAATCGACAAGTGCGGGTCATCGGCCAACAACGGCTTGCCGGTATTGGTCTTTGTGCCAGCAATCACCCAATTGTTGCTGCCAATGTCGTTGTTACGGTTGGCCGTGCCAATCAATGCATCGAGGTCTTCGGCATATTTGGCGAGCAGGTTGATTTGGGGATTGGTTAGTTGGTTAACTGGTTGATTGGTTGATTGGGCAACGCTGTCTTTTTCTTCGGCGACCGCCGAAGGTGCAATGACGGGCATGTCTTTGGGGTAAGGCGGCATGACCGCATTGAGCAAACCCTCGCCGCCCTTGTCGAGCAGAGCCGTGCGCAATAGTTCATTGCTAAAGCTATCGCCGCGCAAATCCCATGCCATCACCTTGGCCCAGCTTAAGGTATGTTTCGGCTCCCATGTCTCAAATTGCCAATTGCGCCCAATCAGGCCAAGAATGCGAAATTCGACCCCCAACTGGCCCGGGCTGCGGCTGGCGGCATAGCCATTCACCCCGGCGGCATAAGCCTCAAGCGTTTCTTTCATCTCGCCGCTCAAATTGGCTTGCTCTTGCGCCGCCACGCGCCCCCAGCCAATGGTGCGAATGAATTTGTCTTGCTCAAGTGTGCCTTTGCCAAACAATTCTGACAGTCGCCCTTGACCGATGCGTCGCCAAAACTCCATTTGAAAAAAACGGTCTTGGGCGTGGACAAACCCTTGGGCACGAAACAAATCGGCAGGCGTATCGGCATAAATATGCGGCACGCCAAATTTATCACGAATGACCGTGACAGGGCGAGCCAAGCCCGGCAAGGCCAAGTTGCCGCTGGTTTGCGGGAAAGATTCACGGATGACGTAAACCCCCGCCCCCGCCAGCGCCAGCGCCAACACCACAATCAGCGATAAAAAAGCGATAAAAAATTTCTTCAAGCGTTGCATGGTCGAATTATAGTGGCGACGATATATAAGCCCATCTCGCTGACATCAATATACTGAGTGTGGTTAAACTGAGGGTTGATGAGGTGGCGAAATCAATCCTAATACCTCTTCTAAACTGAGAGATCGCCCAGCCTCAAACAATATATCAAAATCAACTTTTGGCAAAGTCGCTTGCACATATGCAAGCAAAAACTCGTAATGCAATTGTTCAATAGGAAACGCTCGCGCCCGTTTAGCCTGTAAACGCGTAAAGTATGCCCCTAATAATTTAGCATTATTGGTCATGTCGATCACAAATATATTCAACGCGAGTAAACAATCTAACATAGCCAATTCGTTCCCAGCTTCTTCAAAAAGCACATACGCTTGCTGAAGGTGTGATATCGCCTCGTTACCGCGTCCTTGCCGTTGTAAGACACAACCAAGACCATAATTCGCCCATGAAACCCGTTGTTTGTGCTGTGATCGATTTGAAACCAGCAAACTCTCACGGTAATAGGGTTCGGCTTTTAGGTCATTTTTTAAACACGCCCAAGTATCGCCTAATACATAAAGCACCAAACCCAAATAATTTAAATTGCCAAAACGACGCCACGCGCCAAGATCATGTTCATAACGGGCACATAACCGCCTAAAATCGGCAATATTAACGCATAGCATTGTAGGGTTAATTCTGGGCGGCATCAGGGTCATTGTCTCTCGCCACACCTCACGCAGTTGCCAGCTTTCTTCAAATAAAGCTTGGGCATTTTCAATTTGATACCCCGCCTGCGACATCAAAAAAGCAGCCGTCTCAAGGGCGTAAATCAACATCACCGCATCGGCACTGCGCCGCGCTAACTGTAAACTTCGCAGCCCAAATTTGACTGACAACTGCAAATCATCCGCTTGCCATGCTACAACCGATGCCCCGCGGCAAATTTCTGCATCACGTCGGGTCTTATCAATATCTCCATCCTCAAAAATCTGACACCCAAGCTCATATAATTGACTCAACCATGGCAAGACCTGTCGATTATATATTTGGTATTCCCAAAAATGCCCTAATGCATAAACAAATCGATAACAAGAATCGATATCGGCCTGACCTAATGCCCAATCCATCGCCATCATCAAGTTATAGTGTTCAGCATTCAAACGCGCCATATGGCTTAGCCGATCTGGTCCGGTTAAATGGGGTCTGGTAGTCTCTGCCAAAGCCAGATAATAAGCCAAATGGCGCATCATTCCGCCATTCCATTCACCAAAATCATGTAACCGTGCCTTTGCAAACTCGGTTAGGCTATTGAGCAAAACAAAATAAGGGACAGGTTGTAGCGCAACCCGTTTAACTAAATTACGGCGCACTAACAAACTCAAGTGATCAGCATTACACCCAAGGCTCGCCGCCGCATCAGCCGAAAAATTACCACTAAAACACCCCAAGGTTCTAAATGCCTGCTGATGCACTGAATCAAGCAACTGATAACTCCATGCAATAGCATTATGTAAGGTACGATGTCGTTCAGGCAAATCGGCGGCACCCTGATACTGTAATGCAACATTAGAACGTGCCAATAAATCAAAAATTTGCTGCGGGGTGTTTACCGTAACCCGTGACGCAATAAGTTCAATTGCCAATGGCAAAAAATCAAGCCGCTGACAAATACGACGCACAATGTAACTATTTTGCTTGGTCAACCCAAATGCGTCATCGGCAGCCTTAGCGCGGCTTTCAAATAACTGTATAGCATCTTGCTCAGACAAGACTTGCACCGCAATCACTTGTTCGGCTCGAATTTGCAACGGCTCTCGGCTCGTAACCACAAAATGTAAGCACGAACAAGCCGCTAATAAATCGGCAATTTGCCGCGGCACTAGGTCTTGGCCTAACAATTGTTCTAGGTTGTCAAGCACAATTAATAACGATTGATCGCGTAAGTGTCGCATCAGGGTTTCAAAAGCCGAGCGACCATCCACATTGGGCAACGCAACGTTTAATGCACTTAATAATACCGGGATCACCTGAACAGGGTCGATGAGATGCGCACATGAGATAAATTTTGCTGCCCGCGATTGAGCCGCAAATTGGGTCGCCACTTCGAGGGCCAAGCGTGATTTGCCAACTCCGGGTGGGCCAACCAAGGTCAACAACCGTCCCTTGTGTTTTTGCAAATGCATCATCACATGTGCAATATCATGCGTACGACCAATTATCTCGGTAGGTGGGATGGGCAAATCGTTAAAAGCCAAAGCCGGCGAAGCCGAGCCAAGTGCCGCGTCTCGGTCAGTCAACTTGGGCGCTAAAACCTCATGTATTTGGGATTGCAATTCTTGTTGCAGCAAATCGAGCAAACGGCTTAAGGCGGCGGCATCATTGTGCAACCCCAATGGTTTTGCAAACAAAGCAGTGATGGCTTGGGGATCAGGCAATTGCTGATTATGTTCATAACGATTAATCGTCGTCGTGCTATACCCAACTTCAATCCCCAAAGCCTGTTGGGTTAAGCGGGCGCGTTTGCGCAAATATTTGAATAAATCTCCAAACGTAGTGAATTGGTGAAGCATATCAACGGCTATGGTCATCACGAAAATTTCACGCAAAAAATGACAACTTTTCAGCGTGGTTAGCGTTTAATTTTGTTGCACTATGTTCAAGCACAAATCATTTACATTTATTCCCTTAATTCTCATAATGATATTGGCGACGCTAGGCAGTGCGGCAAATGGGCCAGCCTATGCGACATATTTACCCCAAGCCGCCCAAATACCCAACACTTGTAATAGCATTGCAGGCTCAGCTAGTTTTCCTAGCCCAAGCACAATCAATTTTGACGATTTAGGCAATGCCCAAGCCGTTGGCAACCATTATCAAGCCAGTTATGGCCTCACTTTTGCCAATGAGCCGACCTCACGGGTGCAAACCTATGCTGATTATGACCCTGAGCCAACAAAATCTCGTTCAGCCCCTAATATTATCTTCCATTATCCTGATTTTCCCAATACCAGTATCAATGTGCCAATGTCATTTACCTTTAGCAGCCCCAAATCACATGTTGGCATGTATGTTGGCAACGGCGATTTTGGCGACATTACGGCGACCCTCATTGCCTATGACAGCAATATGAATGAATTATGCCGCAATATTTTGAATGATGTGCCTGTTAGCCCCACTTCATTTTTAGGAATTCACGATAGCGCCGGACGTATCCGCACCCTCACACTCGATTTTGGCAACACCCCGGCCTCAGAGCTAATCGACGATTTGATGTTTGCCTACGCACCCTCGGCCAGCAACACGACCACGGCGACAGCCACTGCCACACACACCCCAACCCCGACAAAAACATCGCAATCCGCGACCCTCACGCTAACTTCTACCCCCACATCTTCGCCTACTGCCACACGCACCCCAACCCCAACAAAAACATCACAATCCACGACTATCACACCAACTTCTACCGCAACTCGTACTCCCTCGCCCACACCAACACGCACTTCAAGTCCTACGCCAACATCCACCCCAACCCCTAGCAGCACCATAAACGACTCCATTTGGGATTTTCTAGATCCTAATGAGGTTGTTTGGCGCTCAGTACGCAATCAAAACGATGCAACATATAGTACTGATTTGAATTTGACCGCCCAAGCGGGTAATGTAGTACGTGACCTAGAGGTTATCGAAATGAATGGAGAAATACGCTACAGCGCAACATGGCAGCGTAATATTGACAATCGCCGCTGGGGCACTTTACGTGATCGTACTTTCGTGCAATTTTCAAACGATCTCCTTAGCTATCAAAATGACGGCTTTATTTTAATTGATCAAGAAATATATCAAGTAGGCGAACAATTACGCATTGCAGGCGTGTGGATTCCAAACAAAGAAAACTTGCGCTCGGCCAATTATCGTAATGAAACCTTCGCCGTCCATTCAAATTATTTTGTTACATTCCGCGATAGTGGTTTGCTACCCATCGATTTTGATGTGCGCAGCAGCAGTGATGGATTGCGATATTCAGGGGTATGGATTGAAAACCGCGAAGGGTTGAGTTGGGAGATTAGCCGAGATCGCACACTTGCCCAATTTGAAAACGACCAAAACCGGCTCGGTAGCACCCATCGCATCGCCAGTTTTACCACCTATTGGCATCAAGGACAACAATATTACTCAGCGGTATGGATTGAAAACCGAAATCAAAGAGAATGGGTCTTGATTAAAGACCTAAACACCAAACAATTTAATGATGCCTGGACACAATATCGGGACGAAGGTTATCGTCTTACCCATCAGGAGGTATACACCTCACCCACCGGATATCGTTATGCCGGTATTTGGCGACAAAACAGCATTCGCCCACAATGGAGTCTTGAGAACACCATCGATGAGCAAGTTCGCAGTTTTATGCGCAGAAATTTTGATGTTCCCGGGGTTAGTGTCGGTATCGCCATCAGCAACGAGCTGGTTTATCTTAAAGGGTTTGGGTTTGCCGATGTATTTGACCAAAAAAATGCCAATTCACGCACCATTTACCGTATGGCATCGGTCAGCAAAGCGATCGCCGGAACCATGTTTATGGACATGGTCGAAGATGGCAGCATATTTTTTACCGATACGCTGCGCACCTATACCCCGACCATCCAAGCCAGACATAATCACGAACTGCGCGATTTGGTATCGCATCGCTCAGGGGTGCGGCATTACATCTGTAATTGGCCAGCCCCCTGTAATAATGACGTCACCGCTTTTGTCACCGCCCAATTTAATGACGCGACATCAGCTTCACAATTATTTATCAATGACCGACTCGTAGCACAAACAGGTATAACAGTCAACTATAGCTCACATGCGTTTACCTTGTTTGGCATGGGCTTAGAGTATGCCACTGGGCAAAACATCAATCAAATTTTTGCAAACACTGTGACCAATCGTTATGGGTTGCCAACGCTACGCCCCGAAAACCGCGCCATATTTGATGAAAACCGCGCCACCACCTATAGCGTAACCTTCCCAATTACCCTTATGCAAGGTCTCTTTGGCGTTCCAACGTTCATCACTACCCCAGTTAATGTTGAAGTCGTTCCCGACAATATCAGTTGGAAAACCCTCGGGGGCGGTTTAGAATCAAATGTGCTCGATTTAACCCGCTTTGGCATGAAATTGCTCAACTATGAAATATTAAATCAAAATTCTCTCAACACCCTTTTTACCCCACCAGATGCTTTGTCTAATTTTTATGCAATAGGCTGGGATAACCCAAGCAGCCAACCTGCCGGCGGCACAAGCTTACGTAGCCGCCGAGGGTCACAATTAGGGTCACGCGCAGCCATTAATGTCTATCAAAATCCAAATATCGTGGTTGTGGTGATGAGTAACCGCGATGACCCGCCCGATCAAATTTTAGGCAACCGCATTATTGCCCCCGATCTTGCAGGCAACATTGGAACCGCTATCTTAAGTAGAGGATTGGGAAATTTCAACCAACTGCGCAGCCAACGCAATGTGCATATACCGCTCAACAATCGATATCAAAAACTAGCAAATGAAGATGCCGATGAACCCAATAGCGAAAGCGGCCAACCCATGTTTGCCGCCACCGCCGCCGAGCTGCCGCCCCCCAACCGCCCACAACCAGTCATGCTGACCGAAATGATGATGCCCGAATACCCTCTACC
>CAZLOF010000194.1:0-8286 GCA_964560745.1 uncultured Thermoflexus sp. | reverse complement strand
ACTTATCAGAAACTGTCGATTCCACAGGCTAATGTTTTAGTTCCAAATACTAATCAAACAGTAGCACTCGATAGTCAAGGCCATGTGCATTCGGTTGGCGTAAAAGCCACAGACTCATCACCATGTTCATTAACCGCAGGGCTTGGACCCGTTTGCAAACAACAAGAGGTGTATTACGCGGTTCACTATAGTCATACTAATCAAGTGAGCAGCACCCAACTAAACATACCGACTACAACTACTTTCAGTAATTTGCTCATTACTGCGAATGACACAGTAGCATTTGTTAGTGTAGATAAAGAAGTGATGCTTCATATCAAACATAAAGATGAAAACACATTTCACACCCCCAAATTGCCATTGCAAAATATTGCCAAAGTTCTATTAATGGCAGCACCCAACACCGATCGTTTATTTCTGGTCGCAGATGACGGTTTTAGCCTAAGCTTGCTCGATTTATCACAAGTTGGTTATCAACCAAAAATAATCATTCCGCCTCATATTAGTCAATATTTGAAGGCTGAAATGAATGGCGTGAATAAAAATTTCAATAACGTGCACATTGAATGGCTAGCTGCTATAGTTAGCCTCGACTCAGGCAAAACATTTGAGCCATTTGTTTACTGGCATGCACAATTGGATGTCTGGATAAACCTATTCTCAGGCAGAGCAAATTCAGATAATCTGCATTTAGAAAAAGTGACATTGATGTTACCTCCTCCAGTGCCGCATTTGTCAGGTATGTTCAACGCTGGACCTTACCTATATTATCGAGGTGAAAATATCAACACGAACCAGCCAACAATGCTTAAAAATATAGGTATTAATACACTTGGGATGATTCACTTGACCTCGCCTAGGTCTCAATATGGATATATTAATCAGCTATCGCCCAACATAAACCCTGTCATTAATGGACCAGCAATATCGCATCATGTTTATTTACCTATGATACATCGAGTGAGTTGTGATTTACTTATGAGAAATTATTGGCATGAAGATCGCCAAGACCATCTAAGCACAGCAACCTTAGATGGCTTTAATGACGCATTATATGCGAGGTATGTACGGAGAATCAACACATATTGCGTTTCCCAAAACCCTGCGAGTGGGTTAATACCGATCAAGTTGTATTACAACGACAAAACAAACGATAATGCCTTAGCTGCCACAGTGACAACTGAACAAAAATTGCTCAGTCAAGGCTATCGTTTTGTTCGTATCGAGGGTTATATCTTACCCACCCGACAGCTCGAAACAATTGCACTCAATACTTATTGGAATCCACAGCGCCAAGATTATCAAACTGTTGCAGAAGGGCGAGAAGGTTTTTTAGATGAAGGATATCAATTCATAAATACAGAGGGTTATAGCTGGGTAAATCTTCGTTAGCCTATTGCCGCCAACACTGCCTGCGCTGCCGCAATATCTTCAACCGCCAAGCCATCTGACTTAAAGAAGGTGATGCGCTGCGGGTTGTAAGGCAATTGCACTGCCCCTGCCGCCAATTCACTTAGCTCGGCCACAATTTGGTCGGCAGACCATGTGCCCTCGGCGATGGGAATGAGCAAATCGCCAGCTTCGTGTAAGGCCGCTGCCCGCTGATCGACTGTGACAATGGCGCGATTGAGCAAAGTTGCATCGACCTCGCGCATGAGCGGTGTATAAGCGCCCACGGCATTGACGTGGGCGCCGGGTTTTACCCAGGCCCCATCAAATAACGCTTGGCGCGAGGTGGTGCAGCACACAATCACATCGGCCTCGCGCACAGCGGCTTCATATGCGGCAGCCTCGTCGATAGTGATCGCAACATAACGGCGGCTGGGGTCTGCATCGCCCAAACGGGCAGCCAACTGCGCCGCCGAGGCCCCGCGGCTGATGATGCGCACCTCACGAATGGGGCGCACGGCACACACGGCTTCAATTTGGTGGGTGGCTTGCCCGCCCGCGCCGAAGATGGTAAGCACCGCTGCCGCTGGGTTTGCCAAAATATCGGTTGCCAGTCCAGTCACCGCACCCGTGCGCAAAGCGGTGAGATAAGTGCCTTCGAGCAAGGCTTTGGGTTGCCCATTGGCGGCATCGAGCAACAGCACAATAGCATGAATGGTGGGTAGCCCATTGGCTGGGTTGCCCGCGAACACAGTCACCACTTTTTGCCCCAAACCACCACCGGCAATGTGGGCGGGCATAAACAAGCATAAGCCATTGGGGGTGTTCATGCCCAGCCGCACCGGCATGGTGACGGCCCCAGCGTGTAAGGCTTGAAAAGCGCTGCGCATAACTTCGATAGCCGCAGACATCGGTAAGGCTTTTTTGATCTCGTCGGCGCTGTAATAGGGTAACGTATTCATGATGAGGATCGATTATCCCGCTTTTGACATCATGTATCATTATTTTGCCTAAGATGGAAACGATTGACCTGTTATTTGCCCGCCATAGACCCGATGTTGCGCATGCCGAGCATGTGGCTTTGCTGTCCAGCCAATTGTTTGAAGGCACTTATAGCTTGCATCAACTTGATGAACGCGCCTTGAGCATGTTGCATACGGCAGCGCTCTTGCACGATATTGCAGCCTTGCAAGACCGCGATACCCACCATATTTTGGGGCGCGATTTGATTATGGCTTCGGATTTGCAGGGGTTTAACAAAATTGAGCGGCAAATGATGGCCTGCATGGTGGCGTTTCATCGCAATAAGCGATTTAAACCCCGCACCGAGCCATTGTTTGCGCGGCTAGATGCCAACCGTCAGCAAACGACCATCATCTTAACCGGCTTGTTGCGCGTAGCCGATGGGCTTGATCGCTCGCATAGCCAAAGCACACATATTCATCAAATTGCGCCAAAGTCGGATGACATGTGGGTGATTACAGCGGTAGGGGCTTATAGTAATAGCGATTGTGAGCAGGCCAATGAAAAGACCTTGACAGATTACACCCCATTGCCCCTATTATGGGCCATCCCCTTGCAAAAATTAGGGCCCGGAGGAATGAAAAGATGATAGGCCGAAATCGCTATATCGCCATCCCCTACGGGGATGGCGATATAGCGATTTCGGCGGTACGGCTTTTAAATCGCCATTATTTATTGAAAATGTTTACTCTGGGTCCCAGCGCTTATCGGGTTGCCAAAAGCCAAGTTTGGGGGTGTTCCATGCGCTGGTGTCTTCAAACAAACCACTGGGTGGGCGCAAATTCTCACGAATACCCTCGTAATTGAGGTCAACACCCAAGCCCGGGGTTTCGGGCACAGCAACATAGCCGTCTTGCATATAGTTTTTGGGCAAACCAGTCACCAAGCCCTCCCAAAATGGCAAATCTAAGCCATGATGCTCAAGCGCCACAAAGCTGGGAATGGCGGCGGCGCAATGCACATTTGCCATAAAGGCGATGGGCGAACCGGCAAAATGCAGCGCGGTAGGCAGGGCAAAACGCTCAGCATAATCGGCAATGCGTTTGGTTTCGAGCATACCACCCGCCGTCAGTAAATCGGGATGAATGATATCGACGGCGCGTTTTTCGATCATCTCGCGGAAGCCATCTAACAAATATAATTCTTCACCCGCCGCCGTCGGCACATTAACCGCGTCGGTCACCATTTTGTGACCATCCACATCGTGCCATTGCACAGGGTCTTCCATCCATGCCAAGCCATACGGTTCAAGAGCGCGGCCCAGTTTAATCACTTCTTTCATGGTCATCATGCCGTGCCCATAATGGTCAATACACAAGGATGTTTCCCAACCGACGGCTTCGCGCACCGCTGCCACTACCTCAACCATACGGGCAATACCAGCATCGGTCACATTTACGCCTGTGCCACTGCCGGGCGCGTTCCACCAATTGCCGGTGTGATATTCGTGTTGGGTGGGTGTGCCAATGCGCATGCCAGGCAACCCAGTTAGCAAGTGCATACCGATATCAAATTTGATAAAGGTCAGACCCATTGCTTTGCGCCCCAACACCCGCTCGACATAACCGGCTGGGGTTGGGTTTTGAGCCTTGGGGGTGTCGGCATATAAACGCACTTTGTCGCGGTATTTGCCGCCAAAGAATTGGTAACACGGCACACCATAGGCTTTGCCAATCAAATCCCATAACGCAATCTCGATGCCGCTAACGCCACCGCCTTCGCGGCCCCAACTGCCAAATTTTTTCATGTTGCGAAAAATCATATCGACATTACATGGGTTTTGGCCCAACAACATGCTTTTAAAGCGCAATGCATCTTCTTTGTGTCCAGCATCACGCACTTCGCCAATGCCATAAATGCCTTGGTTGGTATCGATACGCAAAATTGGGTAATCGTAATTGCTGGCAACCACCGCCAAACGTATATCGGTGATTTTTAATTGCGAGGGGCGTGAATAGGTGTTGACGGTATTGAGCGATTTTTCAATTGGGTCAGACATAATAAGATGATTTTAGCGCTGTTTTCATGGCGTTTCAATATATGGGGTTTCTTATTACCAGCGACTATAATCCTTTTAGCTGATTTGGAATAAACGCGACACCATGCATACGATCAAAACCCTTGCCCTTATTTGCGCATTTGCCTTATTGACGGCAGCTTGTAACACCCGCACGGTGAGCCGCACCGGCCCGGGCGGGGTTGCCAAACCCAGCGCCGATGAAGCCGCCACGCCAATTGGCCCATTACCCACCCGCACCGTAGCACCTAAAGTAAGTGTGTCTACCGATGGGGCATTGGCATTAGCGGTGCCACCCATTCCAGTGGCGTTTGAAACAACCGGCAAAGTGGTGGCGGTGAATGTTCAACCCGGCCAAAAAGTAAGCAAAGGCATGATCTTAGCAACGTTAGATGACACAACCTTGCGTGATGCATTGGCCCAAGCCAAAGAAGCACTAACTTTGCAATTGGCCCAAGCCAAGCAGGCCGCCGCCGGACCAAAACAATCAGACATTGACAGCGCACAGGCCGCGCTCAACTCGGCCCAAGCCCGTTATGCCGAAATTGCGCGGGGGGCAACGGCAACCGATTTACAACAAGCCCAATCGGCCTTGGCGGCCGCCCAAGCCCGCTATGATGACGTGGTGCGCGGAGCCAGCACCAACGATTTGCAACAAGCCCAAGCCGCCTTGGCAGCCGCCGAGGCGCGGCTGGCACAGGTGAATAATGGCGCAACCGATAGCGAAAAAGAACAAGCCTTGCGCAGTTGGAATCAGGCCAAAAATTCATTGTGGCAATCGCAAATTACCCGCGATGCCAATTGTGCTCGCGATAAAAACGGCGCAACCTGCTTATCAAACCAAGCCAGTGTGGGCAGTGCGTTTGAATCGGAGCGCTCGGCCTATGATCGTTATCAGGCCACCCTTAAGCCATCCAGCATCGATAAGATTAAGTCGGCTGAAGCCGAGGTTGCTTCGGCCAAATCACGTTTGGCAACCTTGCAGGCACAAAATGGCAAAGACAAAGTGGCACAGGCGGCGGCAGATTTAGCTGCGGCCCGCTCACGGTTAAACACACTACAAGGCCAAAATTCGCCCGAAAAATTGGTGCAAGCTAACGCCGATGTTGCATCGGCGCAAGCGCGATTGCAACAGGCCAAACAAGGCCAAACCGATGAAGCCAAAGCAGTCAGTGACGCACAAATTGCGCAATCGCGCAGCAATGTTGACCGCGCCGAGCGCAATTTAGACAAAGCCAAATTGATCTCGCCCTGCGATTGCACGGTGCAAGATGTGAATATTGCAGTGGGCAGCAGCGCCAGCGGGGCCGCCATGACCTTGCTTGAAACCAAAAGTATGGTATTTAAAACCAGCAACCTCAGCGAGCGTGATTTGGCCTCGCTCAAGGTTGGCACACCCGCCCAAGTGCGGCTTAAGCCATTCGAAACCACCTTTACCGGCAAAGTATCGGCCATTTTGCCGCAATCGACGGCCTTACAAGGCAATACCGCCGTTTTTACGGTGCTCATCACGCTTGACCCCAGTAACGAAGATTTATTGCCGGGCATGACTGGCACGGCGGATTTGGCGGTAAAGTGAGAGAATATAGCGCCTTGGCATCGTTTTTACGTTAAGCAACAAATCAAACAAATACCCATATGAACGGTCAAACCCGAAAAGACATCAAACCCGGTTTAGAGGTTGAAATTGTGCAAAAACAAGATCAACGCAGTGGACGGCGCACCCGTGGCATCGTCAAAGATATCTTAACCAATTCAATCACCCATCCACATGGCATTAAAGTGCGGCTACAAACCGGCGAGGTGGGGCGTGTTCAAACGATTATCGGTTAAAGGCTTACCACAAGATATCAACCTGATATTGTTGAATCAGCCCATCATCAGTGACCAAACGCAGGCCTTCGATCTGCGCTTGTATCACCAACAAGCGGTCAAATGGGTCACGATGGAGTAGGGGCAAATCATGCACCGCCAACCCATGCGTCAACGCAATCGGCAATACCTCAAATCGGTTGATTTCAATTTGCTGTGGCACAAATTCTTTGGCATGATAGGGTAACTTTAACCGTCCCATCCCTGCTTTAATGGCAATCTCCCAGCCTGTTGCAGCACTCACATAGACCATTGAAGCACTATCTGCAATCGCGGCTCGTGCCGTCGATGATAGTCGAGGGTCATTCATCACCCACCATAAAAAGGCGTGAGTGTCTAATAACAATTTCATTTAACGATAAAATTCGCCAACGATTGCCTCTGGCAATGGGTCATTAAAATCATCCGACATTTCAACTAAGCCTTCGGCACTACCCGGTTGACGCTGCACCTGTTGGGCAATGGGCACCAGCCTCGCCACCGGCTTACCCGCCATCGCAATCACGACAATTTCACCTAACCGCACCTTGGCAATGAGCTTTGAAAAATGAGTTTTAGCTTGGTGCATATTTACAATTTCTTGCATACAACCTCCTTTGGTTTAGTCTACTAGACTAACCTTAGTATACTTTAATAGCGCAGATTCCAAGTTGATAAAAAGTTTCGCCGATTGCACTATATCCCTTGCCAAGCTACGCTTGGCAAGGGATATAGTGCAATCGGCAGTCGTATTTTTTTTGGGGAAAAAATTTATCTGGACAACTATATAAAACAAATTTTCGCCAACATCACAATACGCCTATTCCATCTTGGGGTAAGCGTATTGTGATGTTGGTATTTTCGCTTGAGGGTTTACTCCAACTGAAAAATGCTCAAGTAAAATATTCAAAGACAACCCGCCCTACCCGATACAACATCATGCTAAAAATTAACCCGACCCAACTTCAATCTGACCTCGACGCCCTAAACCAATTTGGACACAACGCCGCCACCGGCGGCATGAACCGCGTGGCCTATAACGAGGCCGATATGCAAGCCCGCCGTTGGTTTGATGCCCAAATGCGCGAATTAGGGCTAACGGTGCGGGTAGATGCGGCTGGCAACAGCATCGGCACTTATGCTGGCAGCCAAAATTTGCCCCCCATTGCCTTAGGCTCACACACCGACACCGTGCCTGAAGGCGGCAAATATGATGGCGCACTGGGCGTAACTGCCGCCTTGGCCTGTGTGCGAGCGCTCAAAACAGCCAATATTCGGCTACAACATCCAGTCGAGGTGATCAATTTCACCGCCGAAGAAGCGACGATGGGCGGCGGCACTTTTGGCAGCTTGGCAATGGTCATTGGCTTGCACGCTGGCTACGCCGACAAACCGGCATGGGATGGCCGACCCGTCCACGCGCATTTGAGCGCAGCGGGCATTGACCCCGCCGGAATTGGGGCCGCTAAACGCCCTGTCGGCAGCGTCGCCGCCTATTTCGAGTTGCACATTGAGCAAGGGGGCAACTTAATCGGCGAAGGCAAAGATATTGGCATCGTCGAAGGCATTGTCGGCATACGGCGCTATTTATTGGCCTTTAATGGCGATGCCAACCATGCCGGAACCACCCCCATGCATTTGCGCAATGATGCCTTGGTCAAGGCCGCCCCTATCATTCACGCTGTGCGTGATCTGGCGCTCAAGCATGGCATCGTCGCCACCATTGGCAGCATGTCGGTCAAACCCGGCGCGTCCAATGTCATCCCCGGGCGGGTCGATGTTGTAGCAGAAATGCGCAGCCTCAAAGGCAGTGTTTTAGATGCCGCTGAACGCGATTTGCAAAGCATCACCGAGTCATTGGGCGGCAGCTATGCCCGCATGTCGATCAAAGAGGAGATGATTTGTGATGAACAATTGCAGCAGGCTTTGGTGATGGCCTGTGGCGAATTGTGCTTAAGCCACCGTTATTTGCCGAGCGGGGCCGGGCATGATGCGATGTGTATGGC
>CAZLOF010000193.1:5380-8294 GCA_964560745.1 uncultured Thermoflexus sp. | reverse complement strand
ATTCGCCGCAGCAGCCAGCCGATCGTGATTGATGGTAATTTAGACAAGCCAGTGTGGCAAAATGCCGAAAAATCGCCACGTTTTGTCGATATGGCAACGGGCGAAGCCGCTATTTTCGACACCCGCAGCGCCGCGTTATGGGACGATGACAATTTGTATATTGCGTTTTGGGTCGATGAACCCTATCCAAGCGCCAAATTGACCGAGCGTGATTCGACTATTTTTAGCGAAAACGATGTCGAAATTTTCATCGATGGCGGCGATTGCTATTACGAATTTGAGATCAATGCGCTCAATACCATCTACGAGGTATTTTTTATCTGGCGCGATGCCTACCAACGTGGTAGTCGTTTTGATGTGCCTGAGTTCGATTTATTCTCACACAAGGCGTTGTCGTTTGGTGGCAATTTTGACCGCGATGAACGCAGTTTTTGGTGGGGCACACACCCACGTGGGCCACGTTGGGCTTTTTTAGATTGGGATTTCCCCGGTATTCAAACCGCCGTGCAAGTGCACGGCACACTCAATGACCGCAACACCCCAAGCAAAGGCTGGACGGTCGAGATGGCATTGCCTTGGCGCGGCATGGCTTGGCTCGCCAATGGTCGCCCCATCCCCCCACAACATGGCGATGAATGGAAGATTTTCTTTGGGCGCTTCGAAAAATTGGGGATCGGCGCACAAGAAGTCACCGCGGCGTGGTGTTGGTCGCCACATGGCACTTATGACACCCATATGCCAGAGAAGTTTACGCCGGTAAAGTTTGTGAAGGATTAGGGATTGGGGATTGTCATAAGTTATGTTAATCCCTAATCCCATATTTCGCAAAGTTCGGGTGCACAATACGCCAGCCATGTTTGCTAATAATTACTAAATGGTCTCCAGAAAGACTAAGTGACACAATCTCCCCACTATTACTTGCCACTTGCCGCGCAAATTTTGGGGCAAGTGGCTGACTAATATCAATAAAATTGAGAGCTGAATCAGAGATATGCACCAGATATTGATTCCATTTCACACTGCGATAAATTGAAAATAGTCCTTGAGATGGCAATAAATTTACGCGAGTCAATAATCGCGGTTGTTTTTCATCGCTAATATCAATCAATTGGATAACCTGAGTCTTTGTCTCGGGATTTGATAGCGTAACGTAAGCGATATTGTTCAAAATGTAAAGATTAGTTGCTATCAAACCAGCAGGCAATGCAACACTACCCACAATACCGCTGAGTGTTGGATTTTTACTATCTATTATGAAAAATAAATTGTTTGCTTTATTTGCATAATCGCTATATAAAACTACAATATCATTGCGATATAGATAGCTCTGACCCAACCAACTAAAATACTGCGTATTTTGAGATGGGTCAAGATAAAAAGAAGATAAAAAAGTAGGTGTAAGACTAACTGTCCAATCTAAAAGCTCGACCGCGTAAGAACCACTTTGATACAGATACCCAATTTCTGCAATCACTTGCGTTTTATCTGTTTGCAAAGACTGTATGCTGCGACTAAATCGCGCAGTTTTTACAAGCGAAATCTGGTTTAAATTAGTGACATCAAATATATATACGGTTTCATTGCTTCCCAAGTACAAATAAGGGTAAGACAGATCCATGATATCGAATCTTGGCAAATTGGCGTATAAAACCGGGTCTAGTTTCGTAGAAATAGCCAGTTTGTCGGGCAATTTAATATCGATCACCTCAAGCATCCCTTCACAAGTCAGTGCATATAGATAGGCCTCGGCACTACGAGCATCCTTCACACAATTTGGCAGTTTACGAGCGTTATAAAACGCAAATGGCTTGCGCGGTGTTTTGTCGCTGACAGGTGTTTCAATAGGTATCACTGAGATCACGCCATCCCAACCAAGTGCGAGTGCAAGCTCGTCATTTATTGGAATTACTTTTATGGCTGTCCCAAATCTTTCATATCTAATAACGGGATATTGATTTAAGCCTTGAAATGAAATAAAGATTGTTGAGTAGCCTCCATAAAACCAATAAGTAAGCAAAACCCGATCACCATCTTCCACAATATTGATATAAGTTGAATTAATTATGTCAGATGGGTATGGCACTAAAAACCGCGTAAAGGCGGGATATGCGGGATTTGAAATATCAAAAATCGATAAAAAACCATTACCCCATCTTCCAAAGCTACCATTTGAAGCTTCATAATGATAATTGTTTGCAATTAATTGATTTTTAACAATCAATAAATTGATAAAAGCATAGTGATTATCTGAAATTGTATTTAAGCGAACTGGGTGGGCAAGATTACTCATATCCCATACCTCTAATCGCCCCGGTGTGTCAAGGCCATTCTTCAACATAGTAAAGCCTGTACCGATATAAGCAATTGTGCCGGAGATAGCAATATCTTGAATTGGATAAGTCGTGGTAATAATTGATGATGGTGCAGAAAAATTGCGAGCAAAATCAAAAATCTCAAGCTGATTATATGGAATTTCTTCAGGCGATTGTTTTACGATTTCGGTAGCAACCAATAAAGCCGACCCGTTAGCCCAACTTGCCATGATGTTTTGAGTTGCCTTTACTTTGCCCAGTTTGGTAATCTTGCCATTACTCGCAATCTGATACCGTGTCACCTCGTTCCTCAATGTTTCAAATAATGCATCACCTTTGATTTGCAACTGCCCCTTAAATTCATCAAGTGGCGTTAAAACTGGGGTTAATCCAGAAAGGTCAATCACACTCAGCGTATCGCTATAGTAATTAATTCGATGTATAACCAAGGCTTTTTGTCCATATATTTTTATATCAGAAACAACCTTTTTTACAGGTATTTTTCCTGTGGATCGCAAAACACCTTTTGATATATCAATAATATCAAGCTCATCTTGGCTATTAAGTGCAAACACATAGTTATCGCTATGCCACATATCTAC
>CAZLOF010000193.1:0-5370 GCA_964560745.1 uncultured Thermoflexus sp. | reverse complement strand
ACAATTGGCGACCAACTATCTTGTGACATTACGCTGTCATAGACCGTATCCAACCCATAAGAAGTTAACCCAGCTAAAAGCGGCGTAAAAACAACATGCGCATCTTGATTCATATTGGCAGATATGGCCTGAGCAATGGGCAGGCCAATAACATCAGAAGTATATTGCTGAAATTTAGAATTTTGCGGCGATAAAGAAATAAAAATCAGGGATAGAAATAAAAATCTCAATTTTCTCATTTCAATTTTCTATTCTAATTATGCACAATTTTGACTTGACAAAAAGTGAATATTCAAGGGCGCTTAGGCCATTCAGCAAAAATAATTGATTGAAATATTAAAACCCACCCCTAACTCTTCCCAAAGGGATGCCGCCACAAACATAATATATACAGAATGGGTGCGATATTTGCACTACATCGAGTTGGAAAAACAAGATACATGGCATATTTCGGATGATTTTGTGATTATTTAGCGAGTACCCCGAAAGCCAAAACGAGAGTCGCCGATATCCATATGCTATCTCTCGCAAACACACAATATATATATATATTATATTTATCAACGACATCTCTTGGGGAGAGGTTAGAGGAGGAGAGAAACAGCGCTAATAACAAAATTATGACAAAGTCAACCCACTGAATTCCAGTTGAGCCATAATTTCTTTACAAAATCTTAACGATTACCCAATAAAATCTTGTGATTTTTGCACTACACTTTGTGCATGTCAACAAACTATCGTCCCCGATTCACAAATAATTCAAAACAAACTGGGGCAGCGCTGGCGGCGTTGCTGATGGTGGCTACGTTAGCCGCCTGTCGCAGCGCACCGCCATCCCCGAATACCAGCAGCCCTGCAACCAACAGCGACACAGTCAAAATTAAGGCCGAGGTATGGGCCGACAATTGGTTTGCCTTCTACCTCGGCAATCAGTTGGTTAAAGAAGACTCAGTCCCCATTACTACCGAGCGTTCGTTTAACGCCGAGAGTTTCACATTTGAAGCCACCTACCCGCTACAACTCAATTTCATTGCCAAAGACTATAAGCAAAATGACACCGGCCTAGAATACATTGGCACAAATCGTCAACAAATGGGTGATGGCGGTTTCATTGCCCAGTTTACCAACGTCGCCACTGGCAAACTCATTGCCGCCACCGATATATCATGGGCCTGCACTGTCATTCACGAAGCCCCACTCGATAAATCGTGTGCCGCGTCAGCGAACCCAATCGCTGGGCAAGGGCCATGTGGCTTTAAATCATTACCCGAACCCGCCAATTGGAAAGACATTGGCTTTGATGCTAGTGCATGGCCTAAAGCTATTGCCTATACGAAAGAACAAGTCGGCGCAAAAGAAGGCTACAACACCATCACATGGCATCCAACGGCCAAACTGATTTGGGGGCCAGATTTGCAAACCAATAATACATTGTTGTGCCGCTTAACCGTGCAAAAACCAACGCCATAAAGCACGATAGGGCAAATTAACAACGCTGCCCACCGCATTCGCAAACAATCATGACTGGTCGTTAACCCCATTTACGTTTGATCACGTTGGATATAACTATGGTGCAATTAACCATATCGTAACACTCGATACGATTGAAGAATGGACAATTTATCGCCAAATTCGATGATTTTGCCAGCGCAGTGCATCCATTTATGTAACACTGTCATATGTCAAACCATGAAGATGAAGGACTCATGGGTCAGTTTTTAGTAAAACAACAGAAAACATGAAAAACCAAAACCCCTATGCTAGCCCTATCACAAATCGCCACTGCACTCAACATCACTTGGCACAGTTAGTCACATTCGGGCTTGTCATCCTCATCTCATTCAGCGGCTGTCAACGCATTTCAGCCGCGCTATCTAAGCCCAATAATCACCCCAATAATGCTGACAGCACAATCATTGTGCCTAATCTCAGCACAGCCAGTTTCGAACTCAATAGCGCCGGTGTAAGCAATGGCACCCTCAGCCGTCAACATACTTGCGATGGGGCCAGCACCTCGCCACCATTGACATGGGGCAGCCCGCCCAGCGGCACACAATCATTTGCCGTCGTCATGCATCATGTGCCCGGACCGGGCGACACCCATTGGTATTGGGTCAATTACCAAATTCCGGCTGACACCCGTAGCCTGAGCGAAGGCACTCGTATCGGTATATTTGGCAACAATAGTGTTAATGGTAAAACCGAATATGCCCCGCCTTGCTCAAAAGGCCCGGGAGCCAAAACCTATACGATCACGATTTATGCGCTTGCGGCAGCGCCCGATATTCGCGTCGCAGCAAATCAGGTCTCGCGTGAGGTGTTGCTGGCAGCGATCAAAGATCGCACACTCGCCCAAGCCACGATTGATGTTGTTTATAGCAGGTGAAATCATGTGTCAACCCATAAAACCCAATCAACACAAGCACCCCATTCGCCCACCCGAGAAAACCCACAGTGCCGATGGGTTACATCTCAGCCGTCGCAGTTTGTTGCAATATTCGGCCATCGGCTTAGCCAATTTGGCACTGGCGGCCTGTGCGCACCGTAGTGCCACCGGCGATCCTAAGCCATCGCAATCGGGCGGCAATAGCAATAACTCGGTCTATGCACCCATTCTCGCCACCGTGTCGGCGGCTTTGCTGCCAAGTTTTGCGGCCTTTGCCGATCGGGTCAAGGTGATGTCGGACGGCACGTATTACCGCATCGAAAGCAATGGCTTGCCCACCCACCCCATGATGATTGGTATTCGCAGTTGGCAACAACAGGTGCCATTGCCACAACCGTTTAGCGGCAGCAATGCTTTTAGCATACCGATCAAGCCAGTATTGGCGACAAACCCAATCTCAGCCCGTACGGCCTTATATCGTGGGGCAATTGCCTTGGCAGTAAATGGGGTTCCTATTTTTAACGCGCTGAATAATCGCGGTGAGGATGCTTATGTGTTTGGCGAGTTGGATGATTGGGGGGGACATTGTGGCCGCGCCGACGATTATCATTACCACACCGCCCCGCTACATTTGCAAACCTATGTTGGCGTGGGCAACCCAATTGCTTATGCGCTCGATGGCTTTGCCCTTTATGGCCTCACCGAGGCCGATGGCAGCCAACCGGTCGGCCTCGATGAATTTAATGGGCATTTTGACAAAGACAGCAATTATCACTATCACGCCACCACCACTTACCCTTATATTAATGGCGGTATGCGTGGGGTGGTGCAGGTGAAAGATGATCAGATCGAGCCACAGCCAGCCATAACCCCAATTCGCGCCGCCCAACAACCTTTGCGTGGCGCAACCATTAGCAATTTTAAAAATGTTAGTATCAACAGCTACGCATTAGAATATACTTTAAACGGCAAAACAAATTACGTAAACTATCACTTTGAAGCCGACACCTATACCTTTGAGTTTATAGACGCAAATGGGGTGAGGCGGGTAGAAGTGTATAAACGCAAATCTCGCTAGCTACGATGCGCCTAATTTAAATGGGTTGAAATCAGTGTTGCGATCAAAATGGTCTTGATGCTCAACCCGTTTCAGACGATTGACCACCCAATAGGTCAACGGCGTAAATACAATTTCGACCCCAACCTTGAAGATATAGTTGGCAATGATCAAGTCGATCAAAATTTCGTTGGGCAACACGTCCCAAAACGCCACCAACGCAAACACAAGCGTGTCGATACCTTCGCCGATCAGGGTCGAGCCAATGGTGCGCAACCATAGCAATTGACCCTCGGTGCGCACTTTGAGCTTGGCTAACACAAAATCATTGATAAACGAGCCACACCAATAGGCCAGCAAACTACCTAGCACAATACGCCATGTCAGCCCCAGCACTTTGTCGAAGGCATCTTGCCCAAAAGAGGCCGCTGCGTTGTCGCCCATTGCATTGGTCGATAACCACCCTGCTTCGCCCGGCATTACGCCCACCAGCATCAGCACAGCGCTCATCAAAAACAAGCTGACAAAGCCAATCCAAATCACACGACGTGAGACAGCATAACCATACACTTCGGTCAGCACATCGCTAAAAATATAGCTGAGTGGGAAGATCAACGTGCCCGCGTCAAAGATCATGGGGCGACCGGCAAACATGCCGAGGTCAACAATTTTGGCTGCCGAGGCGATATTGCTAATAAGCAATACAGCCACAAACAACCCGAGGATGAGGTCGAGGTATTTATATTTATAAGTCATGTTATTTTCCTTGCACCGAAAACAGCGGTGGGGAGTTTGGTTGGGGATTATAAAGGGGAATTTGGGGTTGGGGATTAGGACTTGGAATACTCAATCCTCATGCCCTAATTACCAATGCTAGCACAAACATATCTTCAACACCCGCTTCCACCCCGCCGCATCAACCGCATGATGCACCAACACATTCGGCTGCCGCACCGCCCACGCCTCGGTGAAGCCAACTTGCGAGCCGACCACAGCACGCTGATCAACCACCGTCATGCCGCGGGTCAATTCGCCCTGTGTCTCAACATCCACCCGATAACGCCCTTGGCGCGTCACAATCGACGGGTCGAGCGCAATTGCCATCGCCACCGGGTCATTGAGGATGAGACCAGGATCACCCAACCACTCGGTGCTTGAGCGTAGCGCATGAATATTGCAGTCAATGGCAAATTTCGCCAATGGCGTGCCAAGCGCATAAACTGCCTCAATATCGGTGCGGCTGAGATTCGACTCACCCAAAGCCGTCTCCCAGCCTGCCATCTCAAGCGGCATGCCACTGCGAAAAACAATTCGGGCGGCTTCGGGGTCAACCCAAATGTTGTATTCGGCGGCTGGTGTCACATTGCCCACATGACAGGCCGCGCCGCCCATCATCACACAACGCGATACCATGCCCGCAATTTCGGGCGCACGCAGCAGTGCCGTTGCAAGGTTGGTCAGCGGCCCCAGTGTCACCAAGGTGATCTCACCGGCATTGGCCTTGATCAGCGAAATGAGCGCATCAACCGCGTGCCCATTTGCAACTGCCGAACGCGGCGCTGGGTAATTCATATCCCCCATACCATCGGGGCCGTGATACCACGTCGCTGTCACCAAGTCACGAAGCATCGGCTTGGCACAGCCCGCATACACAGGCGTTGACGCGCCGCATAATTCAACCGTGTAACGCGCATTGATCGTGCCTTGTTCAAGTGGCACATTCCCAGCCACCACCGTAATCGCCAATACCTCAACATCCGGCCAACGATGTGCCATCAAAATCGCCACTGCATCGTCTGAGGCGGTATCGGTGTCAATAATAAATTTGCGCATGTTAAATAATGGTTAATGGTCAATGGTTAATGGTCAATGGTTAATGGTTAATGGTAATGCGTAAACCAACCACTAACCATTAACCATTAACCAT
>CAZLOF010000192.1:1857-8353 GCA_964560745.1 uncultured Thermoflexus sp. | reverse complement strand
CCCTACGACAGAATCGACCGGCTGAATGATTGTAACCCGGCTGGGCGGGTTGAAATTTGCCGAAACGTAATTATTGGCAATAACATAATCGATCACATTGCGGCCAATATGCATTTCGAGCGCATTGACAAAATCGGGTAAAGTAAAGCCATCGGTTTCACCGCGCTCTGTGGCAACATTGCCCACATAAACACATGGGGCCTTGGTATGTTGTAAGGCGCGGGCAATGCCGGGCACCAATAAATTGGGCATAACACTGGTAAACAAACTGCCCGGCCCCATCACTACCAAATCAGCATCAAGAATGGCCCGAACAGCATCGGGAAAAGCCGCGGGTTGATGCGGTTCGAGCCACACCCTTTCAATAATATGCCCTTCTTTGCCAATCGATGATTCACCACGCGCATTGCCCCGCACATTGCGATATTCAGCACATAACGTTACATCCATCAAGGTGCTAGGAATAATGCGCCCAGTGCTAGCTAGCACTTTTGATGATTCAACCAGCGCCCGTTCAAAACTGCCGGTCAGCGCCGCCATGGCGGTAATAAATAAATTGCCAAAATTATGACCGGCCAAACCACTATCACCCCCAGCCCCGCCGCCAAAACGATATTGAAATAATTGTGCTACCAATGATTCATCATTCGCCAACGCCGTAATACACATACGAAAATCACCGGGCGGCAATACCCCCATTTCACGACGCAACCGGCCAGAGCTACCGCCATCATCGGCAACCGTAACAATCGCGGTAATATTAGGCGTATGATGTTTAAGCCCGCGCAACAACGAAGCCAAACCGTGTCCGCCGCCAATCGCGACAATTTTTGGGGGCATAGTAAATTCATTCATATGATCAACGATAATGCAACTAGAAGACAAAATTATAGTCGGGGCAACGCCCCAATTGTTGCATACGTCGCTTATCGGTGGCTCGCCACGCTCGTCTGTTTACTGCTTATGTTGATGGGTTGTGCAAAAGACCAAATGTCATCGCCCCCGCAACAACCAACCCCAACAACGGCGGCAACACCTGTCCTCAACACCGCGCTGCCACAACCGACTGCCACAACCGTTACGGTTCCCCCAACGCCGACCAATCAACCAAGGCTTAATTTTGATGGCAACCGCGCTTATCAATCGGTCATCGATCAAGTTGCATTAGGGCCGCGCATCACCGGCACAGCCCCACATCAGCAGTTAGGCGACCAAGTTTTAAGCCATTTAGCCGCCAATGGTTGGCTAACGCGCACTCAAAATTTTGTATACAAAAACACCCCAGCACGCAACTTAATCGGCATAAAAGGGGCGCAAAATAAAGATATTGTCATTATTGGGGCGCACTATGACACCCGCCGCAAAGCCGACCAAGACCCACAATACCCCAACCAACCTGTGCCCGGGGCAAATGATGGCGCGAGTGGGGTCGCGGTATTAATGGAGTTAGCCCGCACACTCGAAATAAACCGCATCGATAAACAAGTTTGGCTGGTGTTTTTTGATGCCGAAGACAATGGTGATTTGGATGGCTGGGAGTGGATTGTTGGCTCGCAACAGTTTGCAGCCAGTTTAACTATTAGCCCAACTGCCGTCATTATTGTCGATATGATCGGAGATGCCGATCAAGAAATATGGCTTGAACGCAGTTCAAATTTAGCATTATCGACCGAACTGTGGGAGGTTGCTCACAAGCTTGGCTATGAGCAATATTTTCGCAAATTGCCACGTTGGAGCATGTTAGATGACCATACCCCTTTTTTACAGCGCGGATGGAAGGCCGTGGATATTATCGACTTTGATTATGCCCATTGGCACAAAACCAGCGATACCCCTGATAAAGTAAGCGCCCAAAGCCTTTTGCACGTAGGACGCACCCTAGAAGTGTGGCTCGAAAAATAATCACAAATCACAAATCTCTCAACTCGTAATTCGTAATTTGTAATTATTTAAGACAGCCAGCGCTTACGGCGTTTGTAGTGCTTTACCTCACGGTAACTTTTGCGCTTGCCTACCTCATTTAAACCAAGATAAAACTCACGCACATCAGCATTGGCATTAAGCTGGTCAGGGGTGCCACTTAACACAACCCGCCCACTTTCCATAATATACACAAAATCAGCAATTTCCATCGCCAAACGCGCATTTTGTTCAACCAACAAAATAGTCGTTCCGCGTTCTTGGTTAATTCGCTTAATATTCCTAAAAATCTCTTCAACAAGCAAGGGCGCAAGCCCTAATGATGGTTCATCCAACATAATCATCTCTGGTTTTGCCATCAATGCGCGTCCAATCGCCAACATTTGCTGTTCGCCGCCGCTCAAATAACCCGCAGTTTGTGTAAATCGATCTTTAAGGCGCGGGAAATAACCAAATAAACGTGGAAGTTCATCTGCATACCACTGATTACCGCTACTATAACTCCCCGCTTTTAAATTTTCTTCAACGGTTAGATGCTTAAAAACGCGGCGGCCTTCCATTACCTGAAATATGCCCTTACGAACAACATCAGCGGCATCCAAATGCTTAATCGACTGCCCATCCCATAACACATCACCATCCGTTACTTCGCCATCTTCGGGTTTTAGCAAACCTGAAATTGCCTTCAGGGTGGTGCTTTTACCTGCGCCATTACTGCCCAAAAGCGCTACGATCTTGCCTTTAGGCACTTCTAACGACAGCCCTTTTAAGACGAGCACAACATCGCTATAAATTACTTCGATATTATTGAGTTGCAGCATTTAGAAAGTAATAAGGATCTTCTTAATAAACAGAGGAAAGTTAAACAAATTTTTGCCTAATCCACGATCACTTCATAGTTGGAGAGGGCAAAGCCGTTTATAACTATAAAGTGATCGTGAATTTAGCATTACGGCTTTTGGGATGCCACGAGTTATTGAGAAGATATCGTGATAAGCCTAATGTGCAAAGTAACCATGCAAAGCATTGTTATTACTTTGCACGTTTACCTTGCACGCCGTGTTTTATTATGGCAATGACGACTTCAATAGATCGGCTCCAATCACCCACTTGCCGCCTTGCACCTTAGCAATGCGGGTTGCGCGACTGCCACGATGATCGGTATCGGTAAAGGTGATGGGTTGAGCCACGCCACCAGTCGAGAAATCTTTCAATGTCTCCATACTGGCCTTAATATTCTCACCCGTCAATGGCTTATTGGCCTTAATGGTGCGCTCAACGCCTTCCATAATGATAGCGGCAGCATACCAACCCTGCACATAACCGCTCTCACCACCAGAAATATTAATCCCTTTCGACTTAGCAAATTCTAGTGGCACTTTTGCGCCTTCTGCATCAACGCTAAATGGCACGATGCCCCACAACCCTTCGGCGGCATCACCAGCCAATTTCACGGTCAATTCGTGGGCGCAATAATTCAAACATACAAATTGCACACTCCCAAGCATCCCCAAAGTCTTGGCATCTTTCAAAGTCTTAGATGGCGGGCTTGGCACATTCTGCAAGAAAACATGAGTAGCACCATAATCTTTGATCTGAGTCAATTGTGGGGTATGGTCGGCGGTTGGGCCTTGTGATGGCACTTCAAGCGGTTCAGCCAGCCCATTTGCCTTGGCATGGGCCTTACCCGCATCAACTGGACTCTTGCCAAATGGGCTATTGTTGATCAAATAAGCAAACTTGGGTTGTCCACTCTTGCCAGCCTTCTTCCACTCATCCAAAGCATATTGCTGCGCAATCACCAATTGGTCGCTGTAAGTTGGGGCAACCAAAAAATTATAGGGTGTTTCTTTGGGGTTTGCCAAAGTTGCAGCATACGAGGCGCTCACAAATGGCACTTTGTCTGCTGTAATCTTTGGGCGCAACGCCTCGGTATCACCTGTGCCCCAGCCAATAAACACCACGGCTTTATCTTGGGTCACAAATTGGGTATACAATTCTTCGGCTTTTGGCACTTTATATTCATAGTCAGCACTCTTAAAGTCGATCTTGCGCCCACCAATACCACCGTTGGCATTTTTCCAATCAAAGTATGCCGTTGTGCCTTTCGCACCAAAAGCACCAATATCACTGGTTGCACCAGTCAAATCATAAATTGCCCCTACTTTAATAGGGTCGTTTGAGCCAGCGCCACCGCCGCTACACGCGGCAAGCACCACTGAGGTTGCAGCAATTACGCTGCTAATTTGGGTAATAGATTTCATGTATTTTTCCTCCTAACTAAACTAAATAGAACTTGGTTTATTGAACGACTGACTAAATTAAGTTGATCACGCGGCAAGTAAACAACTCGATTCTATATTATTTTAACGCTAAATATAGAATTAAAACGGTATCTTCTCAAGAATAAGTGACATCCCCAATAAGCGTAATGGGTTCGGCGAAAATTTATTTTCATTTCCATTGTTTATTGAGAGAATACAGAAAATACTCAAAACTTAATAACTAAACGGCCATAATTTAAAATAATCCTTGACATCTTTCCACATCTTGGCAATACCCTCTGGCTCTTTGATAAGAAAGAAAATGATCGCAATGCCAAATGCACCTTGTTGCACATAAGGAATAATACGGTTGACATCGGGCAAAATATCACGGAAAAGCAAACCAAACTGTGTAAGCAAAGCGGGCAAAACCGTAACAAAAATTGCGCCATAAATACTGCCACTCACCCGCCCCAAACCGCCAATAATGAGCATACTCAACACGGCAATACTTGTGTCTACGGTAAATCGTTCCCAATTAACAATGCCACGATAATGCGCAACCAAGGCTCCGCTCAGCCCAGCAATCATACTGCTGATCATAAATGCGATCAATTTGGTGCGATTCACATCAACCCCAATCACTTGGGCAGCAATATCTTGGTCGCGCACCGCTACAAACGCCCTGCCCACCCGCGAACGCACCAAATTGACCGAGAAGATAACCACCAGCGTTAAGAAAAACAAAATCACCCAGTAATAGTTAAAATCGGCACGGGCGCGATTGGCCAAAAATTGCTCATGTGCCCATGTTGGCACCAAGCTAATCGACTCGCCAATATTAGGCACAAACAAATCGAGGTGTTTTAAAAACCACAATACAATTTCTTGGGCCGCTAATGTGGCAATGGCGAGATACAACCCCTTCAAACGGGCCGATGGCAAACCAAAAATAAGTCCCACTGCACCCGCCACGATCATGGCAAATGGCACATCAAGCGGAAAAGGAATATTTAGCCGTGTGCTTAATAATGCGGCAGTATAAGCCCCCAAGGCCACAAATGCGGCATGACCGATACTAATTTGCCCAGTAAAACCCACTAATAAGTTTAAGCCAACCGCCGTAATGCTAAACAACATAATTTGATTAGCGAGGTTCAGCCAATAAGCGTTAACTACAAAAGGCAAAACGACTAATAAAATAATAAGCAAAATTAATCTTACACGCATCACCCACGTTGGGCGAAGTTGCATATCTTTTGCGTAATTGGTATGAAATACTCCAGATTGCATAATTGACAAATATCTACACTAAGAAATACATAAAAATGCTGTTTCTGCCGATTTCACCATCTATCTTCAAGCTACGCTTGAAGATAGATGGTGAAATCAGCATTTTCTCAACTTTTACCCACTCTTGGTATAACAAATCACAAACCCAAAATCGTAAGTTTTTAAACCCTTTCTATCCGTGTTGTCCCAAATAACCCATAGGGCTTCACCAACAAAATTAATACCAGCACAATAAAAGGCGCAACTTCGGCCAAGCCAAGGCTGGGCGGCAAATAACCACCCGCATAACTTTGCAGCAACCCAACAATAATGCCGCCCACAATGGCACCCGGGATCGAATCTAACCCACCCAAAATAACCACTGGGAATACAATTAAACCAAGATGGGCAATATCAAGCCCAACCCCGCCGATGATTGCCGCCAATAAGGTGCCGCCAACCGCCGCTGTCATACCGGCAATCGCCCATGCGACAGCCCACACCTTCTTAATGCTGATTCCCATACTCATCGCCGCCTGCTGGTCATCGGCCACGGCTCGCATCGCAATGCCTTCACTACTACGTCGAAAGAAAATAGTTAAAACGCCAAATAAAAGCAACGATAAGGCAATCGCCCATAGCTTATCAACCCCAACCCGTGCCCCCATAATACTAACAGGGTAATTAGGAATAAAATCAGGGAAAGCGAGTGGGGCATTCCCAAAAACCAAGCCTAAAATAGCCCGCAATAAAGTGGATACACCAACCGTAACCATAATGACCGAAATAATTGGCTCGCCGATCATATGCCGCAATATGCCTTGCTCAATGGCAACCCCAATTGCCGCCGACAAAATGATGGCAATAGGCACACCAATAAACCAAGGCAACCCAATCCATACCAACATGACATAGGTCATGTAACCGCCCACCATTAATAATTCGCCTTGGGCAAAATTAATCACATCGCTACTCTTAAAAATGAGCACGAATCCCAACGCTACCAGTGCCAAGATTGCGCCACTAGCGATGCCAGAAAT
>CAZLOF010000192.1:0-1847 GCA_964560745.1 uncultured Thermoflexus sp. | reverse complement strand
ATGGTTAGTTGAATAAAATTTTCCATTAGTGATTTAATGTTATGCTTTAAAATTAAATTGTCCTGACACTATATTGTTTAATAAAAAAATCATCAGTCACAATAACCATATTATGTTGAATTGCAGAACAAATTAACATACGATCAAAAGGGTCTCGATGTATGTTAGGTAAATTTTTCAAACGCCATACACAATCTTCAGATAACCCTAACGAAACAATTTGGTATTGATTACATATTTTCGGCACATATATATCTGGGGGTTCAGGTAACGATCATTTCCCAAGCTGAAACAACACTTAAAAAACTTCATTATTTAAATTACGAATCGCATCGCGAGCAACGACTGATAATCGTGAATCTGCACTGATAAACCATAAAAAAATGTGCGTGTCCAGCAAAATTCTCATTTTCCCTCAAATACATCAAGCACTTCATTCGGCAGCGGTTCAAAAAAAGCATCTGTTACATAAAAATTCCCTTTTTCTAACCCATATGGACGCAATCCACTTTGCAATGACTTAACAGCAAGAAATTCTGCTGAATTTAATTCAATAGCCTTAATCAAATCATCCCAGACAAAAACATCCGGTATTTCATCAAGCATCTGCATCATAAGGTGCTTAGCAATTCGTTTTTGAATTAAACCATTGGCTAAGGTCATGTTACCTCCTAAATTAAATTCACGTTTGAGTCAATTTAAATCCGTTCAACTTTTAGTTTGGTCGATATCTTCGCCGTGCGCCCATCTTGATATGTAATGACTGTCTCAACTGGGATCGAATCAACGTCTTGATACATTGCTTCAACAATATCAAGATAACGTTTGGCAATAAACCCGCGCCGCACTTTACGGGTGCGAGTTAATTCATTATCGTCCGCATCCAATTCTTTATGCAATAATACAAAACGCTTAATCTGTGCGGCTGGAGTTGCCGCCAAATCAGCATTCGTGCGTTCAACATCTTTACGAATAAGATCATACACTTCAGGTTTCTGCGCCAAATCGGTATAAGTTGTATAGCCAATTTTATTATTTTCAGCCCATTTACCCACCGTGCCAAAATCAATATTTAAAAATGCTGTGACGTAAGGCAAAGTTCGTTCAAATTCGCTACCCTTCTCAACTTGCCCGCCAAATACCACCGCTTCTTTCACATATTGACTAAACTTAAGCTTATTTTCAATAAATTGTGGCGAAAATTTAGTGCCATCATGCAAGGTCATCACATCTTTAGCACGGTCAATCACAATCAAATGCCCATCTTCATCTAAATAACCGGCATCGCCCGTGCGTAACCAGCCATCTTCCATGGTTTCTGCGGTGGCTTGTGGGTTCTTATAATACCCAACAAATACAGCATCGCTCTTCACGCAAATCTCACCAGTGTCTAAAATTTTGATTTGTGTGCCGGGCAGTGGCACGCCCACAGTTTGAAATTTGATCTCGCCATCACGATGAATGGCACTTAGCCCAGCGCTTTCGGTTTGCCCAAACACCTGTTTCAGGTTTACACCCATTGCATGATAAAAACGAAAAACATCCGGCCCCAAGGCCGCCCCGCCCGTATAAGCCCGTTTAATCTTACGTAAACCCAATTGATCGGTCAATTCTTCTAACACCAGCGCCCGCGCCAAGGCATATTTTGCTTTTAATGTGCCGTCAATCCCCTTTTTGCTAAATTTAGCTTCGGCATAGTCATACCCAACCTTCATGGCCCAGTCATACATTTTGCGCTTAAGTGGAGTGGTGTCATCAATTTTCACCTGCACCATGCTCAACATATTTTCCCAAATACGCGGCGGCGAAAACATCACATTTGGGCCAATTTCACGAATATTTTGCTT
>CAZLOF010000191.1:0-8371 GCA_964560745.1 uncultured Thermoflexus sp. | reverse complement strand
GGTAATCCCATTCGGCAATGCTGGCGTAACCCCTACATTTGGCAACGAAGTCACCACAGTTGGCGGGGGTCCCCCATTGCCAAGAATACCCACCCCAGCATCGCCCCCTCTATTTAGCACAGCGCTCAACAACAGCCCCACCCCAGCCAACATGCCCACCACCCCCAGCCCAATCCCCAGCGGCATCAATGGAATACGCCGACCACTGGTGGTTGGAACACGTTCAGTGCTTTGTTGTTGCAGCGCCGCCGCCAATTCGGCAGCCGTTTGAAATCGGCGCTCCGGCTGTTTTTCAAGCGTTTTTTGCACAATGCTTTGCACCCATGACGGAATCCCCACCCGAATTTTTGATAGCGACGGCGGCGGGGCCGTCAGATGTTTATTCAACACCGACAAAGCATTACCGCCAGAAAAAGGCGGTGCACCAGTCAGCATTTCATAAAGCACCACCCCCAACGAATAAACATCGCTTCGCCGATCAACACTCAAGCCATTGGCCTGTTCGGGCGACATATATTCAGGTGTGCCGAGGGTTTGCAGGGTGCGTGTAATTTTGGTATTGGCGCTATCGGTCACAATGCCAAAATCGGATAGCACATAGCGCCCATCATCGGCAATAAGAATATTACTGGGTTTAATATCACGATGCACCACCCCTTTTTGATGCGCATATTCGAGCGCTTGCGCAATTTGTTTGGCAATCTCAACCGCCTTTTGAATGGGCATCGCTTCGTTTTTTTTGCGCAGCGCTGCCAACTCGCTCGCCAACGTGCCGCCCGGCAAATATTCCATCACAATGTAATGATGGTCACCACTCGCCCCCGCGTCAAATACTTGCACAATGTTGGGATGTCGCAACCGCGCCAATACCCGCGATTCACGCTCAAACCGTGCCAAAAATTCGGCATCTTGGGTAAATTGGGTTGGCAAAATTTTAATAGCCACATCGCGTTGTAGCGATGGCTGGCGGGCGTGATAAACCACACCCATGCCCCCTTGGGCAATGGGAGCCACGATTTGATAAAGGCCAATTTGCGAGCCAGGTGCGAGTGTGTTCATGACAGCGCTCATTCTAGCAATCTGTCATCCCAAGCGCATGAGCCATCCGCCCAATGAATCAGGAAGGTTGTCCCAAAAGGAGAGAAAAAGCTATGAGAGCCGTGAGCCATGAGCCTTGAGCCATGAACTGTCAGCCCAAGGCCCAAGGCTCATGGCTCACGGCTCACGGCTCTCAAAGCAAATGTTTTTGCACCTTACCCAAGGCATTGCGGGGCAGCGAATTGGCAAAAATGATATGGCGGGGTTTTTTATAACTGGCAAGATTGTTTTTGCAATAGATAATGAGGTCATCGGCGGTGAGCGTTGCATCATGCGACACCACGACGGCAATGACGCTTTCGCCAAAATCAGGATCGGGGCGGCCCACCACCGCCACCTCGGCAACACTGGGGTGCATTGCCAATACTTCTTCGACCTCACGCGGGTAAATGTTAAACCCGCCACTAATGATTAATTCTTTGGCGCGGCCTGTAATGGTGAAATAACCATCAGCGCTCACCCGCCCCAGATCACCGGTTTTAAACCAACCATCGGGCGTAAAACATTCGGCGCTGGCTTCGGGCTGATTAAGATAACCAGCAAATACATGCGCCCCACGCACCTCAATCTCGCCATCTTCATCGGCTGGCAAGGGTTGACGGGTGCGCACCTGCACCACCCGTGCTTCTTGACGTGGAAATGGTTGGCCGACGGTGCCTGGGCGGCGCTCGCCATATAACGGGTTGGTGGTGTTCATTACGGTCTCGGTCATGCCATAACGCTCAAGGATACGTTGCCCAAATACACGTTCAAAGGCCAACATGGTATCGGCGCTGAGGGCGGCACTGCCCGACACATACAAACGTAAGTTGGGTGGTTTTTGATCGCGCTTGGTGGCCTCATTCAACAAACGCCCATACATGGTAGGCACGCCAAAAAACATGGTCGGCTCGCCACTCAACAGACGGTTATACACGGTTTTAACTTCAAAATGCGGATGCAATTCACAGCTTGCGCCTGCCCAGATCGTGCCATGAAAACCAACCCCTAAGCCGTGTAAATGAAACAACGGCAACACCAACAATAAGTGATCGTCACTCGTCCAGCCCCATGCCTCGGTCACCGAAGCCACATTCGCCGCCAAATTGCGATGGGTAAGCATCGCGCCTTTGGCTTTGCCAGTGGTGCCGCTGGTGTAGGCAATAATTGCAACTTCGTCACAAAATTGAGAAGAAATGGGCAATAGAAAATCAAATGGCGCAGCCAACGGAAATTCTAGATTTTCAATTTTAAATTCTAAATTTTTAATTTCATGGTTTCGCTGTGCATCGGTAACGACAAAACGCGGCGCGGCATCGCGCAAAATATGGCGCAGCTCGGTTTGGCGATAGGCGGTATTGATTAGCACGACCGTGCCACCGGCCCATTGTGCGCCGAGATAGGCGCTAATAAATTTAGGGCCATTGTCGAGAAAGAGCGCCACCCGCTCACCGCGCTGCAAGCCACGCGCACGCAATTCGCCGGCCCACGCAGCCGCCATGGCGCGTATATTGGCGTAGCTGTAGGTTTGACCTTCAAACACCACACAGCGTTTATCGGGCGTTTGCTGGCAGTGCTGCAAAAATTTTTCGATGAGGGAAATCATAAGAAGGATGAAGGATGAAGGATTGGGGATTGGGATGAGTCACGAGTCACGAGTCACAAATTATGACTTATGACTCGTGATTCATGACCTGTAGCTCAATCCCTAATCCCGCTTAAATAATACCGGTCTTACGCAAGTGGCTAACTTGCTCATGAGTGTAACCAAGCTGTTGCAAAATATCGGCAGAATGTTGGCCGAGGGTGGGCGGCGCGGTGCGCACGGTGGGTTGAGTTGCGCTCATTTTGGCAACCGGGCCAACCACGTTGATTGGGCCAAGCGTCACATGATCAACCGATTGCACCATATTGCGGGCTAATACGTGCGGGTCGGTAAACACCGCCGGTATATCGTTGATGCGGCTAGACGGCACATGGGCGAGTTCGAAGTCGTGTAGCCAATCATCGGTACGGCGGCTGAGAAAAGTTTGTTGCATTTGTTCGATCAATTCAACCCGATTCGCTACACGGTCTTTGTTGTAGGCGTAACGTGGGTCGTGCATCAAATCGTCACGCTGCATAATGACGCACATCTTACGAAATTGTTCATCACTGCCTACAGCCAGCACAAAATAGCCATCGGCACTGGCAAAGGCTTGATAAGGCACGAGGCTGGGATGGGCATTGCCATAACGGGCGGGCGGGTTACCGGTGGCAAAATAACCATGCGCCACATTAATCAGCCACGATACTTGCGAGTCGAGCAGCGCGATGTCGATATATTGGCCTTTGCCGCTGACACTACGATAATTGAGCGCCGCCAAAATGGCGCTGCTGGCGTGCATACCGGTCATCAGGTCGCAAATGGCAACACCAGTGCGCATCGGCATCTCGCCAACATTACCGGTAATGCTCATCATGCCCCCTTCGGCTTGAATGGCAAGATCGTAACCGGCACGATCACGATAGGGGCCGGTTTGGCCGTAGCCTGTGATCGAGCAGAACACCAATCGCGGAAAATCGTGCCGTAGGGTTTCATAATCTAACCCCATACTCGCCAAGGTGCCGGGTAAAAAATTTTCAATCAGCACATCGGCTTCGGCCAATAATTGTTTGAGAATGGTGCGTCCCTCGGCAGATTTCAGGTTAAGCGTCAGGCTTTGTTTGTTGCGATTAACACTCAAAAAATAAGAGCTTTGGTCACCAATCCAGGGCGGCCCCCATTGCCGTGAGCCATCGCCACTGTTGGGTTGCTCAATTTTAATAACCTGCGCCCCATAGTCAGACAAAAGCTGAGTGCAATAAGGGCCAGCCAAAATACGGGTCAGGTCAATTATTTTAATATGTGAAAGCGCACCAAGCGGCGTCTCGGTCAAAGGCAGGGTAGACATGCCGCCTATTTTACGGCATGGCGTTGAAATACCAGTTAGGTAAAGTAAACCGATTTCACGATTCCTTCACATGCGTAGGTCATTCATCTGACCTCTTGTAGAGGGGTAGTGAAATCAGCATTGCCTCAATTTTTACCTTTCCGCGATATATAGTTGTCCAGATAAATCTTTTGTAAAAATGCGATATGCCAATCTCACTATATCCCTGCCAAGCTGCGCTTGGCAGGGATATAGTGAGATTGACGAAAACCTATCGAAAAGAATTTCCTGGATAACTATATTAACGCGCAATACACTGACCAGCTGCCGTTGCACCGCAAAAGGCCATCGGCAAAAACACAAATTTCTTATCGCTGGGGTTCGCTGGCACAGGGGTATTCGTCACCGTCGGGGTTGGAGTTGGCGTATTCGTCGATTGAGCACTGGGCGTTTTCGTCGCGGTTGCGGTAGCCCCCGACATGGGGGTTCGCGTCGCCGTCGCGGTTGCCGTTGCCGTCGCTGGCGAGGCCGGGCTGCCAAACAATGCCAAATCGAACACAATGTCGCTGCTGGTAGCGAGTTGTTGATGAATCTCAACTGCAACAATGTTTTCGCCGGTCACCAAGGCCGTAATTGGCACGCTAAAGGTCAACCATGCGGTTTCATCTGCGCCGCCAATCGCAGCAGTGGCGAGCGTATTGAAATTAATAGCCCCATTGGGCATATTACTACGCACCACCTCAATATTATTCAAATACACCACCGCGCCATCATCTCGACGCAATTGCAATGTGAGCGATACAATATTATTGGGGTTTAAGGTAAAGTTACGACGAAAATAAGTGGTGATGAAGTGATTCCCATCTGGGCCACCATCTACAGTCGTACTGACTGGGTCGCCATAGCCCAAGGGTGCAGGCCCGCCAAGGTCCCATGTCGAAAGATCAGCGTTGGCAGCACGCCACGCTACGCCCAAATCAGTGCCGCCATCAAAAAAGCGCCAAGTTGCGCCCGCAGGCACAAGCGTGACATTACTGGGGCTGCCGGGTTGGGCTGGCGCAGCCACGCCACAAGGCGCATATAAATTTGCAATGGTCGAGCCGGGGATCGTTGGCAAGCCCAACATGCGCAAGGCGCAATTGCCGCCATCACCATTGCGAATTGGTTGGGCAATATTCGTGGCTTGATCCGGGCGACCATTACCCGGATCTTGGGTGGCATTGCCATTCAAGGTATACAAATTTGAATTTGCTGCAATGCCCTCGCCCCAAATAAACATCGGGATGGTATGGTTGATGGTCAACGTTTGATCGCTATGCCCAAGACCTGTGCCACCATGATCAGCCGACAAAATAATTTTGGTTTTGCCTGCCATTTGGGCGTTATTGGCAATAAGGTTAAACAATTGCCCCAAATGTCCATCGACCTTTTTGGCGGCTGCAATATATTCTGCGCTACCCCAACCAAAGGCGTGCCCAGCCGAATCGGTATCATTGAAATGCACAAAGGTATAGCGGCTGGGGTTGGCATTCATATTCACCAGCAAGTCATTCATCATGCTAGTCGAATCTAAATCATAATTGGCATAGGCATCGATATTGGCCGCATAGGAATCTTTAAACAACACAAATTTTTCTTTACTGGCATATAACCCAGTGCGCAGGCCATTGCTATGGGCCACATCAAACACACTCGCAATGCTGTAGCCCGCGTTACCCTGCAAGGTTGTGCCTGCCGGTGGCGTAATATTCGTTGTCCAATGATGCCCCGAATTGAGCACACCGTTTTTGTCTTCGACCGAGCGCCCCGTTAACATCGCCGTATGATTGGGCAAGGTAATCGAATAATCGAAATCGGTGCGGGCATTCATCGTCCATGCACCTTCATCACGCAGTTTTTTAAAATTTGGCACTGGGTTACTCGGGTCATTTATCAACGATTGAATATAACTCGCGCCTAAACCATCAACGCTAATATGAATAACATGTGTGGTTGCTGCGTTGTTAAACCATGCCAACAATGTTTGAGGCGTTTTCAACGTCAACATGACCAAGAAGCCATTAAACAAAGCAATAAACACAGTGGCACCCAATAAGCGTGAGCGAGGGTGATTAGCCACTATTTTTGTTTTTATTTTATGCATACTGCATATTGTATAACAAAAAAGCAATAAATTTACGGAATGACATTGAAAGTATAATTTTTTATATCATTCAAATATTTTCTCAATCTTAAGAAAAAAAACAAAAGATGTAATGTCTAAATTACTATATGGCATTTGGGAGCAGAGGCAAAGCTCCTGCTCCCAAATGCCATATAGTAATTTAGACGAAAATTTGTTATTTACCCTGTTGTAAGCTAAAAATTAAAATTTCGGGATAAAAAGATCCTACCCCTTAACCGCCCCTTCGACCATAGCGCTAAAAAATACTTTGCGGGTAGCGAGAAACAAAATGATAACGGGCATCATCACCAACACGCAAGCAGCGGCTAAGACTTGATAATTAATGAGGTTGTTGCCGGTCAGGTCATAAACCGCAACCATCACCGAACGCAAATTTTGCTTTGAACTGCCAACCAGCAAATAATTCGTAAGAAATTCATTCCAAATATTGACAAATGACAGTAGAAATGCAGCCAACAAACCAGGCGCAGCCAATGGTGCGACGATACGCATGAGCGCGCCAAATGGCGAACAACCGTCAATTACAGCCGCCTCTTCTAAATCACGCGGAATCGCATCAAAAAACGACTTGACGATCCAAATGCTAAATGGCATGAGCAGGCCAGTATAAATAGCGATCAAAATAACGCGGTCAAGCGAATCAATCAGCATTTTGGTGGTGATATCAGAAAATTGTTGCGAAGCCGCAAAACGCTCAATACTTGGCACAAATGCTTTACGTAAGGTGACAGTGGTTTGATAGAGCGCCAATAAATTGGTCAGCAATGGAATGCCTGTCAGGGCCAAAATACCCACTTGTAATACACGCCGCCCTTTAAACGCAAAGCGCGAGAAAGAAAATCCAGCCAAGCCAGCAAACAAAGTAATAAACAAAGATGAAAAGACCGCATAAATCAACGAATTTGGCATATATTTGCTTACAATCGCCCCCGTTGCTTCATAGCCAAATAATGTTTCGGGATTTTCCTTAAATGCAAAAACTCGCTCATAGCCCTCAACAAAAAAGCGGCAGGCTGAGGGCACAAAATCGCTACTGGGCGTGTCACATGGGAAGAGCAAGGGCGGCTTGCGCGACACATCACTCTGTTGCTTAAATGAGATGATCGTTGTGGCAAAAACCGGAAATAACATCACCATGCAAATCAAAATCATGGCAATGTTGGGCAAGATTTGGATACGACGATGGTTCATGATTTAAGCGTATTGTTCTGCCCCTTGGCGTGACACCCTTAGTGCCAGCAAAATGAGCGCTAGGTTAATGATAGCAATAAATACCGACAACGCCGCCGCTTTGCCAAAATCAAATTGAGCAAACCCAATTGAGTAAAGCAAATAACTCAATACCTCAGTCGAGGTACCCGGGCCGCCACCGGTTAGACTAAAGACCATGCCAACGCCATTCATGCCGCCCAAAACCAAGTTAAATAAAGCCACAATTAATGAGGGCAAAATCATGGGAAAGGTAATACCCAAAAAACTTTGGCGGCTATTCGCACCATCCATTTGGGCGCTTTCCAATACCTCTTTGGGCACGGTTTGCAATGCGGCCAGCATCAACAAGGTCACAAATGGCAAGGCTTTCCACACCGATGCAATGATGAGATAAATTAAAGCGGGGGCGGGTGGAAATGGAATCGAATCGAACAGACGATCCGTTGGCACTTTAGTCAACAAAGCGGCCCCTTCAAGGCCAAAAAACGGTAATTCTAAAATGGGTGAAAACAAACCAGTATCAGGATCGACAAATAATTTCCAAACCAAGCCAACAATGACATCAGACAACACCCAAGGAATAAACAACATTGCCAAATAAAAACCGCTAAATTTGAGCTTGCGGTTAAGCAGCAACGCCAACCCCATCCCCAACAACATAGTTAATATGATATAGCCAGCGATAAAAATAACCGTGTTCCATGCACTCTCTACAAATGCCGAGCTGTCAAATACGCGGCGAAAATTCTCCATTCCTACAAATTTTTGCACACCGGCATCCATCTCTTGCGCGCTGAGGTAAAAAGTGTAAAGCGCTGGGTATAACTGCGCAAACACGATCATAATAAGCGCCGGCGCTAACAACACAAAAGGAAGGATCTTGGAAGTTTTCATTGGCGATAAATAAAGACAGGGGCACGGGCGCGAGATTACTCACGCGTGAGTAATCTCACATTATGCCGTGCCCCCTAAGCAGGTCTAAGAC
>CAZLOF010000190.1:0-8380 GCA_964560745.1 uncultured Thermoflexus sp. | reverse complement strand
GGTAAAGGCACTACGCGCTGGGAAGTTAGCCTTGATCAAGCCAGTCACGACATCGACACTGGGGCGTTGGGTCGCCAAAATCAGGTGAATACCGGTGGCACGCGCCATTTGCGCCAAACGCACAATCAGTTTTTCGGTTTCATCGGGGGCCAACATCATCAAATCTGCCAATTCGTCAATGATCATGACGATGTATGACATTTTTTTCAAGTCGGCAGTATCGATTTCGGGCGGGGGGGGGGCTGAGCGTGGCTGCCCAAGATTAATACGGCTTTGCTCAAGCACCTTTTCATTAAAATCGATAATATTGCGTGCGCCATGTTTGGCAAAAATGCGATAACGGCGTTCCATCTCGCCGACCACCCATTTCAATACCGAGGTCACTTGTTCAACATCGACCACCACCGGCGAAATGAGGTGCGGTACACCGTTATAACCAGTCAACTCTACCCGCTTCGGGTCAACCATGAGCAACTTCACTTCTTCGGGCGAATTGTTAATAAGCAGGGCCGTAATGATGGCATTGACACACACGCTTTTGCCAGAACCCGTTGTGCCAGCGATAAGCAAATGCGGCATGGTGGTCAAATCGGCAATCACGGCATGACCGCTCACATCTTGCCCAAGCCCCAGTGCCAAGCGGGTTTTGGTCTTTAGCTTTTCATATTCTTCCGACTCCATCACATCACGCAGCGAAACCAAAGCCGTCTCACCATTAGGCACTTCGATGCCGACATAACTGGTGCCGGGCACAGGCGCTTGCACACGAATACGCGGGGCTGCCAAAGCAAGCGCAAGGTCATCGGCCAAGCCAGCAATGCGGCCAACCTTTACCTTCATTTGTTTGCCGTTTTTCATCTCGGTAAACCCCGGCTCAACCCCATATTGGGTAATCGTCGGGCCGCGATTGATTTCGACCACTTTGGCTGGCACACCAAATGATGACAAGGTGTCTTCAATTAGTTTAGCGCGTGCGCGAATGTCGCTTTCAGATAAAGTGACATCTTTGCCAACATCGAGCATTTTTGCAAGGTCGGGCAACACCCATTCACGAACAGGGGTGCTGGCAGGAGTTGGCAGGCGCTGATCGGGTGGCACGACCCCTGAAGCTTGTTTCGCCCCATTCGCAGCGCGTTGATTCGGTTGTGCGGTCGTATTGACATTGGCTTGCGCTGCCACAGGCGGCGGGTGTTGGGGTGAATCGCCACCAATCACCCGCGCTGGCGGCAGCCCTTTGGTGTTGGTAGATGAAACCGGTGTTGGCCCAGCGACACGGGGCTGGGCCGGTGGCGGGCGTTGAGGCAAGGGTTGGGGAGATGGCGCGGTATGGTTTGGAACAGGCGCTACAGCACGGGGCTGTGTCGGGGTGGTTGGCTCATCATCTTCAACAAAACGGCGGGTTGGTGGGCGCGGGAGTGGGTTATTAATGATCAAGCCGTCCTCATCGCCAATTCGCACACCAGTGTTGGGGTCATAACGCGGCACAATTGTGCGGTCATCTATGGGTAAATCATTCGGAATGCCCAAATTGCCGCTAGTAATTACTTTACGGGTTTCGGTATTGGGGGAAGCTGGTTTGCGAAAGCGTTGCTGAATCCCCCATACCAACATCGCCACTGATTGCGTAGAGATAAGCGCAATAGCTAAGATATAACCAATAAACAAAGCCACAATTGCCCCGATATCACCAAAATTGCGCAATAAATCGAGAATATACCAGCCGACGATGCCACCAGCCAAGCTATTGCTCGCCAAAAGCCAACCATTTAAACCAGTCCACCATTCTTCGGCAATTTGGCAAGTGCCAAGAATGGCGCTATAGCCCAAAAACAAGCCGACCAATTGGCTGGGTTGTGGCGCGGGCACTTTATCGCCAAAACGGTGCGCCAACAGATATAGCCCAATAACGAGCAACAACGCGGGCCAAATTAACATGCCGCGCCCAAACAAACTATCAAGAAAACTGATCCAATAACGAGTTAGTGTGCTTTGCCCGCCCGGTGAGAGCTTGATCAAAATGGTAGCAATGCCAACCCCGATCAGGATAAGCCCCAATAAATCGAGCCGCTGATCATTGGTGAGCAGCGGTTTGCTTGCTTTTGGGGGTGGTGCGGGGGCGGGCGCAGGCGCAGGTGAAGGAGGCGGGGGCGCAGCCTTGTCTTTGCCTTTGTCGCCAGCTTTGCCTTTACCTTTGGCAGGGGCTTTGTCGCCAGCTTTATATTTCATCGCACAGATGTTCTGATTGTAGCGTATGTGGCGTGAATAATCAAACCCGATCCTACACCGCCGCAATCGCCTCGATCTCGACCACACAGCCATAATGCAAATCGTTGACCGGCACAACCGCCCGCGCTGGTTTGGCTGCACCCATCATGCGCACATATACGGCATTAAATCGCCCCCACAATGCAATGTCGGAGATATAAACCGTAACCTTAAGCAAGCGGTTGAGGTCGCTGCCAGCCGCCTGCAAAATGGCTTGCAAATTGCGCAGCACCAATTCGGCCTGCACCTCGATCTCACCTGCTACAGGTTTGCCGCTAGCGGGGTCGATGGCTATTTGGCCTGCCTCGTATAGACAGCCTTTGTGCTGCAGCGCTTGCGATTAGTGCCCACCCGGCGTGGGGGCGTTTGGGGTGTGGATATAGGTGATATCGCTCATAGCCAGCATTTTATGCCACAAAGCCACCCACCATAATCAATTAAGCCTTCACCGAACCAGCCGTCAAACCTTGCACGACGAAGCGCTGCACCAACATATAAAGCGCCAATACCGGCACAGTGGCAATGATTGCAGCCGCCATAATTTGACCCCACAACAAAATATCGGCAATTTGAAAACTGTAAATGCCAACAGGCAACGTGCGCAATTCGCTGCGTTGGGCCAACACCACCGCATATAAAAACTCATTCCACGAGTTGGTAAAGCTAAAAATAAACGCGGTCACAATACCCGGGGCAGACAACGGCAACACAATCCGCCCCAACACACCAAGCCTTGTGCAACCATCAATAAGGGCAGCTTCCTCTAATTCTGCCGGAATAGTACGAAAATAGCCCAACAACATCCAAGTTGTAAAGGGCACATTAAAGGTCTGATATGCCAAAATGAGCGCCCAAAGTGTATTGAGCAATTGAAGGTTTGAAATAATGATATAGAGTGGGATAAACAGCAACGAACTGGGGATGAGATACATAAACAACACCGACTTTGCCAAGGTGTTGCTGCCCCAAAAACGCAACCGCGCAAGGCTATAGGCCGCCAAAACCCCAATGACCAGCGCCACCGCCGAACTTGACACCCCCACAATAATGCTATTGGTCAGCCACACTTGCATATTCGAGCCATTGATCACCGTTGCATAGTTATCGAGAATCAAATTGGTCGGGCTTAACATGGTGGCCTTGTTATACACATCTTTTTGGCTGCGCAACGAGGTCAACACCATAAAATAAAATGGAAATGACACAACGATGACATAAATGGCGAGCATGAGATATAAACGGGTGTTGTAAACAACATTGCGAAATTTTCGGTTCATTTATTCTTGCTCGCTTTTCATAATTAATGGCGAAAGCGCCATGATCATGATGATGAGAATAGGGGTTAACAAAAACGAAATGGCCGAGGCATAGCCAATGCGGCTGCCTTCGAACCCAACTTTGTAGGCATAAGTGGCAAATAAATGGGTGGCATAGGCTGGGCCGCCGCCCGTCATCAAAAAGACAATTTGAAAATCGTTAAAGGTCCAAATCGTGGAGAGAATCGTAGTGATGGCAAGCGTGGTGCGCACCCCCGGAACAGTAATATTCCAAAATTTTTGCCAATTGGTTGCGCCATCCACATCGGCGGCCTCATACAAATCTGCCGGAATGGCCTGCATGGCAGCCAATAACGAGACCCCAAAGAAAGGAAAACCACGCCAAATATTCGTCGCAATCACCGCACCCATGGCGGTGGATGTATCAGCAAGCCATGCGATGGGAAGTTCGATCAAGCCTAAACTGAGCAAAATATAGTTAATCACACCGGCAGTGCCGTCATACATCCAGCGCCACGTCAACGCAGTTACAAAAGTCGGGGCCACCCAAGGGAACAATAACCAGCCACGAAACATACCGCGAAATTTGATACGCGCATTCAAAATGAGCGCCATGATCATGCCGACCACGATTTTGCCAGCCACAGATAAGGTGGTGAAAAGCACACTATTGACCACCACCATGCGAAATCGGCGATCTTCTGTCAGCAACTCGATAAAATTGCCAAGCCATATATATTTGCCCGAAACACCAAGTTGACGATCTTGCAAGCTCATATCGAAGGCGTTGGCAATGGGGTAGGCCAATAGCCCTAGCATGACCAGCACCAGCGGAAAAACCAGCACATAGCCCAAACGGGCATCCCGTCCAAATCGGTGGGGTTTGTTGATATTAGAATTTGCAGTCACGTTTTTTATTGTATGGGTAGGGGGCAGCGGCAGGGAGCAGGTTGCAAAGTGGCAAAGTGGCAAGGGGCAGTGGTCAATTTGCCACTTGCCACCTGCAACTTTGCAACCTGCCACTGTCCCCTGCGCAGACAACTAAGGGTTAAATTGTTTGTAATATTTAACCAACTTCGCTTCGGTTTCCTTAATCGCATCGTCAATCGATACTTTCTCGATTAACACTTTGTTAATCATTTCTGCCATCGTATGGGTGCGCCACGCCTCAAGCGCCCACAAGGTGGTGGGACCGGGGTGACCTACCGCCACCACATCGGGCAATTGCCCAATCAGAGTCTTGTTGAATGGGTCATCCCACATCGGCAGTTTTTGCAGGTCTTTGTAAAATGGCATATAGTTTGTGCCAGCCGCCTCTACAATGCGTTTCTGATTGTCAACAGCCACATAAGTCGTCAACAAATCTTTGGCAAGATCGAGGTTTTTCGAGCCTTTCGGAATCATCATGCCATAGACATAACCGGCCAACACCCGGCCTTTTGGCCCCTCGGCAATGGGTGTAATATAGGTGCGTTTAAGCAGGTCTGGGTTGTCTTTGCGCATCGCAGCGATGATCGAGCCAGTATTTTGCACAATTGCCGCACTTTCAGTCAAATAAGCCTTGTTATTGCCAGCATCATCCCATGTCACCGCGTCTTTGGGGATATAGCCCTTGTCCCATGCATCTTTAAACATCTTCAACACCGTGCGGGTTCCATCATTATTTAGATTGGGCGTTTTGCCATCTTCGGCATAGGGCGATGATCCATACGAAGCAAGCATACTCAACGTCGCAATTTCAGAGTCATAAGAAGGCGGGCCAATCTGCACTCCCCAAGCCCATGTCTTGCCGGGGTTATTAATTTGCTCCGATATCTTTAAAATATCTTCCCATGTCTTTGGTGGTTGCAAATTTTTGGCATCGAGAATGTCTTTGCGCACATAAAACACCTCGGTTGCGCCATAAGTTGGCACAGCCCATTGTTTGCCAGCATTGGTTACGGCTTTAATAGGTTTCTCAAGCATCCCACCGCCTTGGGCATTCATTTTGGCAACAATATCGCTCACATCTTCGAGCAACCCCAAACTATAGAGTTTTGGCATCCAATCGGGTGAAGGCCATACCAGCACATCGGGCAAAGTTTTGCTCTCGATGGCGGCGTTAAATTGTGGGGTCAGCACCGTCGATAATTCTTGCACCAATGTTAAATCTACGCCTTTTGCGTCAGCCCATTTGGTCACAATTTCTTTTTGAACTGCATCGGCTTCAGGTGTAAAACTCTTTGATAGCCAAATGGTCAGCTTGGGTTTGCCAGCGGCTGGGGCAGCAGGTTTTGCCGCTTCAGCGGGTTTGGCTGCTTCTGCTGGTTTTGCCGGGGCTGCGGTAGGGGTTGCAGCAGGGGCACACGCAGCCAACGCGATGCCAGCAGATGCGGTGCTGGCTAAGGTCAAAAATTTGCGCCGGGTTAAAGCGCTTTTTGTGGTAAATGCCATTTCTCTCCTTTAAGTTTATTTCTTTCGCCTATAAATCCCAACCTATGCCAATTTTTTACTGGCATACTGGTATAAAGATTATACCGGTATGTTTAGAAAAAGCAAATACTAAATACAGTGTTTGAAACATACTATATTTAGCATTCATCATCTATACCCTACCCTACCATCGCCCACACTTAATGTCATTGCAAGAAAACAGGGGGCAAGCCAATTCTTAGGCAGCCTTGACCTTAACTTTCAGAGACAACCTCAAGTTCCCGACCTGTCGTATACTGGTTCATTTACAGAACCAGTTATGACAACAATTACAGGTATTTTCCCGGCGATGGTAACGCCAATGACCGATGACGGCACACAAGTGAACCTTGCGGGCACACGTGCCCTCACGCGATTTCTGCTCGATCGCGGCGCAGATGGCGTATTTGTATGTGGCGGCAGTGGCGAAGGCATTGTGATGGATATTGACGAGCGCAAAGCTGTATTAGAGGCAGTGGTGGCCGAATGTGCTGGGCGTGGGCGCGTAATTGCGCATGTTGGGGCACATGCCACCCACATCGTCACCGAGTTGGCCGCCCATGCTGCTACGCTCAATATCGCCGCTATTGCGGCAGTGCCACCTTTCTACTTTCGCACCGATGCCAGCGGGCTTCGTGCGCATTACAGCCTCATCGCCGAGGCCGCGCCAAACACACCGTTGTTTGTGTATAACATTCCGGGGGCCACTGGGGTAGAAGTGACTGCCAGTGTCGTCGCCGACTTGATGCACATTCCTCAAGTAAGCGGCATCAAATATTCGTCATATAACCTGTTTGACATGCGCAATATTATTGAACTGCGCGAAGGCTTTACCGTGCTAAGTGGTTTTGATGAGGTGTTGGTGGCGGGGTTAACAATGGGCGCACACGGCGGCATTGGCAGCACTTACAATATTATGCCAGCCACTTTTGCCGCCATTTATCGCGCTTATCGCGCGGGTGATCTTGCCTCAGCCCAACATTTTCAATACCGCGCCAACCGCGTTATCAAAGTATTATTGGGTGTGCCATACTTTGCCACGCTCAAGGGCATTTTGAGCGCATGGGGCGTGCCTTGTGGTGCGCCGCGCCGCCCAAATCGGCCATTTGCCAGCGCCGATGAAGCCAATGCCTCGATCAACGCCATGTTAAACGCCGGTTTAGAGCAATTGGAAACCGACGCGCTGGCCTTTTTGCGCTAGTCATGTTATTGCCGCTTTCTCCTGCCACACTCGCAAAACAAGCCACCGACACCTTACGACGTTATATCTTAAGCCAAGACCTACGTGAAGGGGCCGAATTGCCAAGTGAGCGCGACTTGAGCGAAAGCTTGTCGGTCAGCCGCAATATTGTGCGTGAGGCCCTCACCACGTTGATGGCAGAGGGCATGATTATTAAAAAACCCGGACGCGGTATTTTTGTATCGGCGTTTGATCGTCATATGGCAATGGCGCGGGTAAGCACCAATATTGCGGCGATTGGCTATAGCTTAAGCGAGTTAGGCGAGGCACGTTATGCCATTGAATTGGGTGCTGCCTCGCTAATGGCAAAACATATTACCGATGATGAATTGGTGCTGTTGGAAGAAATTAACACGCGGCTGGCCGAGAAAATACAACATCATCTTGGTGGTGTGCGCGAAGATATTGAATTTCATGAAGTGTTATTGCGTAGTACGCATAATCTTGTCATCGTCGATTTTTTGCCGGTGCTGATCGAGCATTTCAGGTTGATGGTGTTGACCAACCCCGCCAGTGTTTCACACAATGCCCCGCGTGTGATCGCCGAACATACCGCCATTATTGCGGCCTTGCGTCAGCATAACGCAGCCTTGGTGCGTGAGGCGTTGATTGCGCATTTTCCAGATTTACGGTTGTAGGGACAGCGATTCATTCAGGTCTTTACAAGCCCTTCACAATAAAGCAAAAACATAACACTCGCACTCGCCATCACCCCCGCCGCAACCAAACTTAGGGCTGGCGAGCCAACCTGTGCAATAAGAATGCCCCCAAGCGCCGGAGCAAATATTTGAGCAAAGCTATCAAGCGAATAGCTTAAGCCCAACATTTTGCCAGCGCGTTGGGGGCCATCAAATTGCGCAATTAAAGCTGTAAGTTGGGGGCGGCTGAGTGCAAGGCCAATTGCTAAAAACATGGCAACTAATGCTGCGCCTGCCACACTACGAGCCATGCTCATGCCTACCATTGCCAATGCCATTATGCCTAATCCAACCAAAATGAAGCGCTGGGGAGAAATTGTGATTGGAAATTTAGGGATAACAAAGCCTTGAAACAAGATGCTGGCTAACCCAAATGCAATGGCTGGAACCCCAGCTAGGGTGAACGCATCACAAAATTTAAGCTGAGAGTGGGCATAAAATATATAAAT
>CAZLOF010000189.1:0-8390 GCA_964560745.1 uncultured Thermoflexus sp. | reverse complement strand
AGGGCTGTTGTTTTCATATTATTCGTATATAAGTTATTTCTTTAATTTGAATGCTGGCTAGCGTTCTTTTTTGCAATAGCTCAAGCAGTGCCGCTTGCAATAGTGCCCGTGTCCGCCGCGACCGCCGATCTTCGCTCTGTTTTCTTATCATTTTGCCTTCTTTGTCAATTAATTTACATTCAAGGAAGTTTGGTGATTGACTCCTGTATTCGCCTTATCTATGATACTACTATGAATTATTTATCATTATTTCTCGTCGCACTTAGCGGCATTTGTTGGACGATAGTTTATATCGAGTGCATTCGTTTGGGGATTCAGCAAAAAACTTACGCCATGCCTTTTTGGGCGCTGGCCCTAAATGCGGCATGGGAAGGGGTACATACCGTCATTGGCATACAACGAGAAGGCTTTGGGTTACAGGTCGTTATCAACATGGTTTGGTTTATCTTTGATATTGGCATTTTCTACACCTACTTTCGTTATGGCAAAAAATATTTCCCCGCCATTTTTGCGTCTCATTGGTTTTATATCTGGAGCATTCTCGGGGTTGTCGCATCATTCGTGATACAGACTCTTTTCGTCAGCGAATTTGGGCTTGTTGTTGGGGGTGCTTACTCGGCCTTTCTTCAAAACCTGCTCATGTCGGTATTGTTTATAGGAATGCTTGTTCAGCGAAAAAGCAGTGAAGGGCAAAGCCTTCTAATCGCTGCCAACAAGTGGCTTGGCACTTTGGCCCCGACTATTTTATTTGGTCTCTTGGGTGAAGGGGATGTGAAACCAAGCATGTTGGTTTTTGCGCTTGGCATGTTCTGCTCGGTTTTTGATTTAATTTATATCTGGTTATTAACCAAAGTTAAGGCAAAAGAAAAACGCGCTGAGCCGGTTGTTTCTTTGCCATAGCATCGGCATTTATATCCCCCATCAAGAACGCTAGCAAACTTGATGAATATGAAAAACCCAAACACCATCCCGTTTAGAAACCAATTTTTACAAGGCGATAAAAAAACGAGTGTCAATATTAATGAATTTAATGGACACAACAAGTAGCGCCAAAAGTATTGAATCACCTTACATTAGTCAACTATTTTACATGTGTAAATAGGGTTATCAAGGAGATATAAAAAGGAGAAAAATAATGGACTTTGTTACTCTAACTGTTTTAGCGAGCGGGATCGCATGGACGATCACTTATGCCGCCCTCGTCTACCGTGGCTTTAAGGATAAGTCATTTGGGATGCCGATGATCCCGCTTGCCTTAAATATCGCGTGGGAAATCGTTTTCGCATTCATTTATGTGCCCGCAGGCGATGGTGGGATGAAAACCGTCATCCACACGGTGTGGGCGGTTCTCGACAGCTTGATTGTTATTACATTTTTGATGTATGGCTACAAATATTTTGAAAAGCAATACAAAATATCTAAATCCGTCTTCTATTTCTCAAGTCTTTTCGCCTTTGTAGTTTCAATGTTAATCATGCTACTCGGCGGCCCATTCTTAAAGAACTTAATGCCTTATTTCAAAGGTGAGATGTTTGAAACAGCCAAATTTATCGCCCTTTTCCAAAATCTGGTTATTTCAGCCAGCATAGTTTCGATGTTCTATTCAAGGCGTTCAATCGAAGGCCAATCCTTCACCATCGCGTGGTCAAAATGGCTAGGCACATCCATGACTGTCGGTATTTCGTATCTTTTCTGGGAACATCCAGACAATTGGTATTTCATGGGGGTCATTATTGGAGCCATATTTATCTTGGATGTTTGGTATATGGGGCTAATCTATCGCCAATTGCAACAAAAAGGCATCAGCCCGTGGAAACGCTTTTAACATTAAACACGCAAAATCCATAGGTTCATCTATACCGAAACAGGTATAAGGCCATTCAGCAAAATAATTGATTAAAATATTAAACCCACCCCTAACCTCTCCCAAAGGGAGGGGTTAGGGGTGGGTCAATGGGCAAACTCCGCCATTTATTTCTACTGAACAGCCTAAAATGTATTTTCCACCGATTTCACGATTTATACTCAAATTAAACCCACACAAAAATGACAAACCCCATTTCCAACAACTTGCTGGGGATCGCCCAAGGCATACTCGTTTTCATTTTCACTGCCGCATCTATAATGAAACTTAGCCAACCGCGCGAGAAACTGATACAGAAATTAACACCCTTGGCTGAGTTTAGCCAACAGCAAATTCGTCTGATCGGTCTCGCAGAGTTTTTTGGAGTGCTGGGCCTGATTTTGGCAGTGCCAACCGGCATCTTACCCATTCTCACCCCCATAGCGGCGCTATGTCTGGCAGTGCTAATGCTGGGTCTAATTGTGGCTTGGGGCGTTGGGTCTAACCCTTACAGTCCACATTCAACCAGCCCGACTTAAACGGCTCGACCCGCTGCTCGGCGGGGTGAAATTTGTGCCGCCAAATACAGCCATTGTCATTGCCCAGCAAATGCAGCGATACCGAAGTCACCGCCGAGCGCGTCGTCACTTGGTGGATGTCATTGTCGGGCAACAATTCATAAAAATCGCCGGGTTGCAGGTTATTGCGCTCTTTTACCACCAACTCGGCGTGGCTGTCAATCGAGCCATTATCTTGGCGGCCAAATACCTCTTCATATTGCAGCCCGCGATACAGCCCTACTAAACCCCATGCCAAATGGTCATGCACCGGCGTTGACGCGCCCGATGGCAACACCAGCGCCGAAAACGCCAAGTTGCCATCGCCAGCCCGATAAAGCAACCACATGCCGATGCCTTTGCCCATGCCGCTCACGCCTTGGGCCGGTTCTTGGTAAACGGCGGGCAGCCAGTCGGGGTCAGCCATCAGTGCGGCAAATTTGGGGCGAACCTTTTGCACAATCTCGTGCGGGTCGTTTTCTTCGCTTTGGGTCTGGCGCACAAATTCGATAAAGTCGCGCATTAGCGGCGATTCGACAAACCATTCATCTTGGCCAGTGGGTGGGGGTAAATTAGGTTGACACATGATAGGTATTTTAATCGCCTACACCCTCAGCGCTCTAAACATAAGGCTGTTCAAAAAAACCGGCTAAAAAACTCAGCTTGGCTTCATCCCTCCCCCAAAAAGTGCAATGGGACTAAGTTAAGCAGATGACTCGCACCCGTCATTGCCGCTTTTAAGGTATATAACATAAAATAAATTTCGGAGTGTAATAAAAAGTGCGCTAATTTATGTTCATTGCGGCCTTAATCTGAAAAGATCTTTAAAAAATAAAATTGTTAACAATTAACAGTTGACAGTTAACATTTTTCGATTATACTTTATTTAGTATCAGGCAAAGAAAATTGCACAGTGCTTGCCGTGCTACTGTAGACATAATTAAAATGGCCTGAACACACAAATAAGGAGAAGATGATGCATACAACTACTTCTAATATTCCGAAGGCTGCCACGCGCGACAGTCTCATTCCCAGCGAGCAAAACGGTCTCTCACGCGAGCAAATCGCGTCATTCGAGGAGAACGGCTTCCTGCATGTGCCAGGCGTTATCGCACCGGAGGAGGTGGCGATACTGCAAAACGACGCAGCCAAAATCACGGAAATTGCCGCGAATGACCAGATCACCAATCCCGATTACTTTTATACACGCAATCCACATACCAGCAAGATGACGCTGTATCGCGTCGGTTATATGCAAGCCAAGACCGAGGCGTTTCTCCATTTGCTAGGGCATCCTCGCATTTTACGAATCGCCGAAGCGCTGCAGGGCCGCAACGTGCTGTGTGGCGGTGGATTCAGCATGGTGACCAAGGCAAAAGGATGGGGCGCTGCGATTCCTTGGCACGTTGACCCTGCCTTCTGCAAGGTGCGCAACGGTATCAATATCGGTATTTACTTGGACGATGCCGACGAGAGCAATGGCATGTTGTGGGTGGTACCGGGTAGTCATGTGAATAAGGGTTACGATTTGCAAGAGCTAATCGAACAGCACGGCTTTCGCCTTCCGCAAGCGATCCCAGTGCCAACGAAAGCGGGCGATCTAGTGATTCATTCCGAGGATGTCTTGCACGGCTCCCCGGTGACGCATTCCAACAAGCCGCGGAGGGTGGTATATTTTGGTGCGCGAACGATTGAGGAGCAACTCGCTCGCGGCATGGATTTCGCTTGGCATCGCGCTATGTTCCGCGTCGTGACACGCGCCATCCAAAGACGTGCAACTGCGGCGGTTGGCAAAGGCGAAACACCTTTCGAACTCAATCCGACGTATCCAGAGTGTCGCGTCAGCGTCCAGCCAGATGACTTCATCGAACTACGTGTCACAGGTGGGTAGGCAACACCGCACACTCCCGCGCACATCCATATAGCGGGTATAGCGGACTTGAAGTACATGACAACATTCACAAACACACCCCTGTTTTTTGAGGCGCACTACGGTGCTGAGCCAGACCCAACAATTAGCTATCGGACTGCACTCACCGTCTACGAAGAGTCGTTTATCAAGGGCCGCTTGGTTGGACGTGGCTGGAACGGCGCGGGCTTTCTCAACTTCTATGACGGTCGCTTCGACCCCGCGCAGCACGCCGCGCCGCAGGCATTCTGGCTGGAGGTGGACGGTCAACTTCTGGCATCGGATTGGGAGTGGATAGGCTTCGAGAGAACAAAGAGCGGCGAGCATTGCACAATCACCCTTAAACATAATATCCGCCCCATCACCGTGAAGGTGCATACGCAACTCGACGGCACACCAGTCTTAACGCGCTGGCTGGAGGTAACGAACACAGGCGCGCATCCTGCCGCCTTGTCGGCAGCTTATTCTTGGAGCGGCGTGTTGCTAAAAACAAATCGATGGCAGATGCATCTACCGAACAACACATCAGCCCTCTACTCTATTGGCTATATGGACAACCCGCATTGGGGCAATGAAGGCGACTTCCAATGGCACGATCTGCCAACAGCTGGTTATCGCATTGATGGCCGCTACCGACGAGACCGCCACCGCCACCCGATGTTTGTGCTACGTAACAACGTTACCGGTGAGATGTTTATTGGTCAACTCGCGTGGTCGGGCGGATACAGCTTTGAATTTGACCTAGATGCAGACGCAGGAACGACTGACCGCGCCGCACGCGTCTGGTTTCGAGCTGGGCCGGACGCGCCGCCGCCGCAGCGCGTCCTTGCGCCCGGCGAAACCGTGATGACACCGGAGGTACATCTGGGTCTGGTCATTGGCGATTTAGACGTGGCTATCAATGCCATGCACACGCACTTGCGGAGAAGCGTGTTTATGCCACAGCCACGCGGACGGGGTGGATGGATTGAGTCGGGTATCGGGCCGGAGTTGGAAATCACATCCGAGTATGTGCTGCACAGCATTGACGCCGCCGCCGATTTCGGCGCAGAAGTATTTTTCATTGATGCCAGTTGGTATGCGCCGCCTCATGCGGATTGGCGAACCACCGTTGGCGACTGGCAAGTGAACCTAGCCCGTTTTCCAGACGGAATGAAACCCTTCCGCGAGCGCGCGCACGACAAAGGCATGTTGTGGGGACTGTGGATGGATGCCGAGCGAATCGCCAAAAACAGCCGTGTAGCACAATCGCACCCAGACTGGGTAGGCACAGCCTATGACGGCGAGAAGCGGCTGAGCGATGTGCTTGATTTGACCAACCCTGCGGCGGCAAAGTGGATGGAAGACCAGATTTCGGGTGTCATTGAGACCTATGCCTGTGACTTCTTTCGGCTCGATTACAACGTCGCAGGCATGAAGGAAGGCATTCGTACTGTGCGCGACGGCTATATCGAAAGTGGTTACTGGCGCTACTACGAAGAACTATATGCCATCTACGACCGACTCCGAGCGCGTTACCCCAATGTCATTTTCGAAAGCTGTGCGGGCGGCGGCGGGCGCACAGACATCGGTATGGTGCGCCGTTTCAGTCACACATGGGTGACAGACTGGCAAATTGCGCCACGCGCGTTTGCCATCACCAACGGCATGACGATGGCGCTCCCACCTGAATACGTGGATCGCCTTGTGGGTGGTCAGATGGGCCATTCGACGGCCGACTATGACTTTCAATGGCGCTTGCTGATGTTTGTTCGGCCCACGCTCGCCTTCTTCCACCCGCTTGGTGCATCGTGGAATCCGCTTGTGCTGGCGCGAACGAGGCACTTCATCCAGTTGTACAAGGACTTTGTGCGCCCTTTCATGAGCACAGGTCATATCTACCACCATACGCCTGTGGTGCGCAACCCTGAGCCAAACGGTTGGGGTGTGCTCGAGTTGGCATCACAGGATAGTAGGCGGGCGATTTGCGGTCTGTTCCAACTCTCCGCGCCATCGCAACCTGAATACCTCTTGCGTTTGCGCGGCCTAGATGTGGGCAAACGATATCGTGTCACCTTCGACAGCTCGGGCCAGATGTGCGAAATCGAGGGGTACGTGCTCACCAAACAAGGGATAACAGTGCGGCTAGAAGGCGCGCTAACCTCCGAACTAATTCTTTGTGAAGCGATGAAGTGACCCGCTAAACTCGTTACACGGGTTACTGAATTAACCCGTGTAACGGATGTTGTTATGTAGCGCAGGGGTTGATCCCCGCGCGGATGCGACACATCAGTCATGTTGGATTGCGAGAAAAAACGTTTGGCAAACAGTCAGTCCCCATTTACGATTTCTTCTCCTCCGGCTTGTCCGGCACTTCAATCTCCAGCTTCGCCATATTTAACGTAGTTGGGCGCTCAATCTTCATACTATTGAGCAACGCCTGTTGCTTGGCCTTCATCTCCGCCATTTTCTCGGCCAGCGATGACGGCTTGGCTGGCGCACCTTGCGCCGCAGCCTGTGCCGCCGGAGCAGGTGCCGCAGCCGCTGGTGCAGCCGCCACCACAGCCTGTGTCACCATAGGCTGAGTCACCGCAGTCGCAGCCGCAGTTACCACAGGTGCGGCATCTAACGACTTGCCCGCCACCAATGTCTCAAGCGCCGTCACGTCATCGCCAAAATAGCTCCATTGCGCCCGATTGGGGTAACGCCGCCGCAAGCCTTGCACAATTGCCCCCATCTGGTCTTCGGCACTGCGCCCATCGCGCCCATCAATTGCTGGTAGGGCCACCTGCACCATTGCCGCGTTGATGGCCTTGACCAAGTAACCACGCCCAGCCGGCAGTTCACGCGAAGGGGCTTTGAGTTGCTTTACACCCATCGAACGAATGGTGTCGTAATCTTGCATAATGAGCGAATAGCGCGACGACTCGACCCGTTTACGCAATTCATCGGGCGAGCCACGCACAATTTGCAATGAGCCAGCCATCACCACATGCAAATTTTTGCCTTTGCCAGTCTCGGCCAGCCCAGCCAAGCCAAATTTGCTGCCACGCAACATGCCAGCGATATCATCATAATGATCGATCAAGACCACAATCGGGCGTTTGGTATTATCAATCGGGCGGTAATTGGCCGCCGCATGTTTACCCAAGGCCTCGGCCCACGCCTCGTTATATTCGGGGTAAAGCCGCATCAACATCGCGTCAAATTCTTTGGCGCTGCTCACCGCCGCCAACACATGCGGCAATTTGTCGAGGTTATGGTCGGGCAAGCCCAAATTATAAAAACGCCGTGTGCTTTCAGAAGGGTCAATCAAAATCATGCTCAATTCAGCCGGTGAATATTGATAGGCCAAGGCCAAGGCCAATGAGCGTAACGCCGAGGTCTTGCCGCTGACGGGTGGCCCGGCAATCAACATATGCGGTCCTTTTGCGCCCAACTCAATGCGCGTCGGCATTCGATCAAGATCATTGATGCCGAGCAATAGGGTTGGCGGCTTGGTCTTGGCGATCTCGCGGGCCAATTTCTCATGCGAGGTGAGCAATGTCGCCAAATCTAACATCAGCGGCAACGGCTCAACCGAACGCGCACGTTTGGCCTCAAGCGCTGGGTCTCGGCGCACCGCCTCGGCCCACGCTTGCGCCATTGTGTCAACCAACACCCGCTGCGTTTCTTCAGAAGCACGGCGCAACAGCCCTGCAATCGTCTTTTCGTCGATCCGCTCACCTTCGCCACGCCGCGTTTGTTCATCTGCCAACAAACGCTCATACACTTGTGGGTCGAGCGGCACAGCGGTTTGAAATTCAAGCGGCACAGGGTCTTCGCCGATTATCTCAACAGCTAACCCACGCCCAGGCATATCATTAATACGTATGGTGCGGCGGTTAAAGATCATGGCATAGTCGGATGGGTCGGCCTGTGTCAATGTAATGCGCTGTGACAACACGGTGAACAATTTGTTTGGCACATCGTTATACAAACTGCCAGTCACCACAAACGACACACCAAAGCTGCGTCCATCGCGCACCAAGGCGATCAATTCGCCCAAATATTTTTCTTGGGCTTCTTTAAACTCAATGGCGTTATCCACCACCACCAACAC